>DASWDU010000013.1 GCA_036395115.1 Thermoplasmata archaeon
CCAGTCCGCGGACAACGTCGGGAATCCGTACCGCTGGGACGCCCTGGAATGGGATGCGACGACCGGGCTGATCCACGACGGCCCCCGCTTCTACGATCCCGTCACCGGCCGGCACCTGACGCCGGATTCCACGATGGGCGACCCGTACGGCTTCGGGAGCGTCAAGGACGCGGCAGCGTTCCTCGGGTCCAGGTCGCCTCCACGTGCCCCGCCGACGACCGCGGACTCGGGGACGGTGGGCGCGCTCGGTGGGGGACCGACGTGCCCGCCGGGCAACCGGCGGGGCCACGCGTATGGACGTTGTGGGGAAGAGATCACGGTCGAGCTGTTCGAGGCGATGGTCCGCATCCCCGTGACCGTCCGGGGCGACAGCGTCCGGGTGTTGCAAAAGGAACAGGAACGGTGAGTTCCCTCACGCGGTCGGCGGAGCGGAGCGGTACATTCTCCAGGCGGTCCACGCCTGCCACAAGAGGGCGACGTAGACCGCGACGTGCTCGGGCAGCTGATCTCCCGTGACGAGGAACGTGATCGACGCCGCGACGGTGGCGCCCGCGAGGTAGCCGCCCGTCCGTCGGAAGGTCGTCGACGCGTACATCGGGACGGCCACCAAGGCCGCGCTGATGGCAACCAGGAGGAAGAACACCGCGGAAACGATTGTGTGCAGGGAGTACGGAGACCCCTCGGGGAAGATTCCCACCAGGATCAAGCCGATCGCCGATACCACGAGGAGGGCTTGGGCCGCCCGTCCCGCGCGTCCCCCGACCGTGCGGCCCAGCACGAACCCGAATGGGGCGAAGAGGATCCCTCCGAGGATGTCGGCCGCATTGAACGCCCATGGGGCCGGTGCGCTCGGATTGCCGAGGTCGCTCAGGTAGCTCCCCGTGATCGTGTACGTCGGCGTCGCGACGACGGCGACGAGGTAGAGCAGCGTCCACGTGGCAATCGCGGCGAATCCGAGGAGGCCGGCGGTTCGAGCGTCCAGTTTCATCGAGGGGCGCGCATGGCCTCGGGACCGTTAAGGGCTTCGCTCGCGCGCGATGTCGACGGCGCCGAAACGTTTATGGTCCTCTCGCGGGTCAGGCGGTGCGCGAGGTCGCTTGATTGGCAGAGAAGCTCGATGTGCTCGTCGACGGGGGAAAGGCGACGCCGGGTCCACCCCTCGGACCCGCGCTCGGCCCGCTCGGCGTGAACATCGTCGAGATCATCAAGGCGATCAACGAGAAGACGAAAAGCTTCGAGGGGATGAAAGTCCCCATCAGCCTCACCGTCGACCCGAAGACGAAGGCGTTCTCGATCGAGGTCGGCACGCCGCCGACGTCCGCGCTGATCGCGAAGGAACTGAAGATCGAGAAAGGCTCCGGCGACGCCGGCAAGACGCGCGTCGGCAACCTGTCCCTCGCCCAGGCGGTCAAGGTTGCTAACATGAAGACGGATGTGATGCAGGGGAAGTCCCTGAAAGCGCGCGTCCTCGAGGTCATCGGCACGTGCGTCTCGATGGGCGTGACCGTCGAGGGGAAGCCCGCGAAAGAATTCTCGAAGGACGTGCAGGCGGGCAAGTTCAATCGTCAGCTCGCGGGCTGAGACTTCCGCCGGCCACCGGTGTTCGCATCGAGCGGTGGGTCCGACCGTTGTACGGCGTATCCCTGACGTTCCGACAGAAGGCGCGCGGTCGACCCCGAACCGGCCGCCGGCCTATGCCGCCTTCGGGAGCGCCCTTCGCGCTCGCGGCCGCGACAGATCGAGCAACATCGCCTCGAGCTGGATTCGAACGAAGTCCATGTCGCCGATCCAGAGGCCCTGGAGCTTGTCCATTGCGAGGTTCCCGTCCCGATAGAAGGAATTCAGGATGAACACCTGCTCATCGCTCGGGAAGACGTACGTGTGCGCGAGCCGGGTCTTCGGCAACGGACGCGCGGGGAAATGGAACTGGATCCGCATCGTTCGGGCGAGGAGGCCGCCCAGTTCCGCGAGGTCCTCCCGGTTCCTTTCGTTCAGAACGACGCGCACGAGTCGCCGGGAGCGGCCGAGCGCGTCGAACAGGAGCCGCAAGATCTCCGGCGCCACGGGGAACGGGCTGACACAGAGGATTTGCCGGTCGCTCGAAAGGACGACCTCCCGCAACTTGCGCCCGATCGACTCCGCGCCTTTGTAGATCCACAGATCCGTGTCCGCCTCACGTCCCCCCGAGGGAAGCGATTCTCGGAGGCGGCCGACGACCTCCGCCGCGGACTCGAGATCGTCCCCTCGCGCCTGACGGGCCTCCTCCGCGACGATACGTGGCGCGCGGGCCCGGTAGCGGTTCGGCCGTTCCCGGGAGACCTCGACCCAGCCTTTCGTTTGGAGCGACTGCAGGATGCGATAGACGGCGGGATACTGCACGCCGAGGTGGACGCTCACCTGTTGCGCCGTCGATACCCCGTTCCGGACGAGGCCGAGATAGGCGCGCGCCTCCTTCCCTGTGAGCCCGAGCGTCTCCAAGGCTCGGGATGCGTCCTCCTCCGGCATCGTGCCGGCTAGGGCCGACCGCTACAAGAACTTGCGTGCGTTATCAGCGGGACGCTGATAACTCCACCCCGACCACGCCGCTCCCACGCCCCGGTCGGTTCGGAGGCCGGTCCACGCTCGGCGGCTGCCGGACGCGGAATCTCGACGACGCAGGTGCGACGCCATCGGCGTCGATCCGTCCGCGCAGGAAGGAATCCGCGCCGCAAAGCCTTATTAGGCGCACGCTGTTTCGCCGCCTTCCCCGTGCAGGAGGCTCTCGTGGCCGCGCGCACTGCAGGAGGCGATTCCCCTTGGCGGATAAGCACTCGGTCGAGACGATCAAGAAGCTCCTCGAGGCCGCAAAGCCTCGGGAGTTCAAGGAGTCCGTCGAGGTCGCCGTGAACCTACGGGAAGTCGACCTCTCCGTCCCCAAGAACCGCCTCGATGAGGAGGTCGTGTTGCCGAGGGGCCGAGGCAAGTCGATCCGCGTGTGCGTCTTTGCCTCGGGGGACCTCGCGTTGAAGGCGCGCGCCGTCGCCGACCTCGTCATCCAGCCGCAGGAGATCGAAGAATATGCAAGCGACAAACGCAAGGCGCGGCAGCTCGCGATCTCGCACGACTTCTTCATCGCGGAGGCACCCCTCATGCCCGTGATCGGGAGGCGGCTCGGCGTCGTCCTCGGGCCGAGAGGCAAGATGCCTCGTCCCGTGCCGCCGACGGCCGATCCGACGAACCTGATCACGGCGATGCGCAACACGGTCCGCGTGCGCAGCCGGGACAAGCGCACATTCCATGCGGCGATCGGCACGCGCGACATGCCTCCGGAGGACCTCGCCGAGAACCTCGACGCGCTCATGCGTCGCGTCGTCGGCAAACTCGAACGGGGGCGATTCAATATTCAATCGGCCTACGTCAAGACGACGATGGGCCCGGCCGTGAGGTACCTCTGAGGTGTGACGATGCCCCATGTCGCTCCATTCAAGAAGCAGGTCGTCGAGGACCTCGCCTCGCGGTTCGCGCAGGCCCGCGTGGTCGGGATCGCCAACATCCGCGGAATCCCGGCGCCGCAGTTCCAGGCCATCCGGAAGAAGCTCTCGGGCCGCGCCTCGATTACGGTCGCGAAGAACAACCTGCTCCGACTCGCGCTCCAGCAGGCGAGCGCGACGAAGCCGGACCTCGCGAAACTCGGCGAGGCGATCGAGGGACAGACCGCCGTCGTGACCGCGGACATCAACCCGTTCAAGCTGTTCAAGGAACTCGAAGCGACGAAGACGAGGGCCCCCGCACGCGGCGGCGAGGTCGCACCGGAGGACCTGTGGGTCCGGGCCGGAGATACGCCGTTCAAGCCGGGACCCGTCGTGGGCGAGCTCCAGAAAGCGGGCGTCCCGGCCGCGATCGAGCGAGGAAAGGTCGTCATCCGTCAGGACAAGCTGATGGTCAAGGCGGGGGAGCGAATCCCGCGCGAGGTTGCGCAGCAGCTCGCGCGCCTCGAGATTTTCCCGCTCGTCGTGGGACTCGATCTCCGCGGCGCCTACGAGGACGGGATGGTCTTCCGCCGCGACGCCCTCGCGATCGACGACGCGGTCGTCCGCGGGCAAATCGCCCAGGCGGGCCGGGCGGCGTTGGCGCTCGCCCTCGAGATCGCGTACCCCTCCAAGGAAACGATCGGGCCTCTCCTCGCGAAGGCCCACGGCGAGGCGCTCCGCCTCGCGGTCGCGTCGGAGTTCCCGACGCGCGAATCGATCAAGTTCCTCTTGGCGAAAGCCTATGCACAAATGCTCGCGCTCGCGGCCCGCGCCCCCGGCGCGGCGGACGACGAGTTGCGTGCAATGGTCGGAGGATGAACAGGGACAGGAGGTGACACGGATGGAATATGTGTATGGGGCGTTGGTCCTGCACGCGGCCGGCAAGCCGGTGAACGACGAGAACCTGAAGAAGGTCCTCACCGCCGCCGGCGTGAAGGTCGACGAGACGCGCGTGAAGGCCCTGACCGCCGCGCTGGAAGGCGTGAACATCGACGAGGCTCTGAAGGCCGCCGTCGCGATGCCCGCCGCCGCTCCGGCTGCCGCGCCCGCTGCGGAGAAGAAGGAAGAGAAGAAGAAAGAAGAGAAGAAGGAAGAGGAGAAAGTCTCCGAGGAAGAGGCGGCCGCGGGACTCGGTGCGCTTTTCGGCTAGGCCGAAGGCCGCCGCCGTCTCCGGCCCGCCGAGCGTCAGCGCCCGTGCTCGATCTCAGCCGCGCCTTTCTTCGCGGCCGCCTGCGCGCGCTTGCCTCGTTCCTTCGCGGTGTAGCCCGTCGCCCTCTCGAGGAACGCGTTGAAGGCCTTGATCGTGTCCGTCGCGACGTCGTCCGGCACGCCGGCCTTCATCGTCGTATCGACGTAGAGCCGCTTGCCGTCCGTCCACGCGACCAACTTCTCGAGGGCGCCATACGAGACGGTCACCTTGCCGCCGTCGGTCCCCGCCACACCGAACTCGTCCACTGCGATCCGACGCAGGCCGTCGCCTTCGAGGGCGTTCGCCGCCCCTCGCCGCAGCTCGTAGTCGCGCATCGCGGTGACGGAGTCTTGAGGGTCCTATGAACGTTACGCCTCGAGGATCGCGAGCGGATCGGCCGGCGTGAGCATGAACGCCTGGGCCTCGCGATAGGCGCGCCACACGTCTTGGCAGGAGCACGAGAGGTCGCGGAAGTCGCGTCGCAGGCCGAGGGAGAACTCCTCGATCGCGTTCACGACCGAACGGTCGCACGACCCGCAGTTGTGAGCGCCGCGGGCCATCCCGCCCGCCGTCGGGTGGCTCTTCACGTGGGCCTTCACGTCCCGCGTGCGCTCCAGGACTTCGACGACGGACCAGAGCCACGGGGGGCGGTACTCTCCGCGCCGAAACAGACGGTCCACGATCGTGTGGCCCTGCACGTTGACCGGGTTGAAGGAAATCGTGTCGCTGTGCGCGTCGGCCTCGTGGCCGGATCGGACCGCGTCCTCGATTGCCTCCGCCTCGGTGAGAAAGGGCGGCTTGATGAGCAGGTACGTCTTGATCGTCGCGCCGGCTTCCCGCGCGAGCGTCGCGGCGTGCGCGTGTTCCTTGATGCCCCAAACCTTGTTGACGGCGTACTTCAGCACGCGCTCGTCCGTCGATTCGAGGCCGAGCGCAATCTCGAGTTCATCGACGAAGTCCAAAGCGTGGTCGAGTTGGTCTTTGCGGAGGAGGTGGGAGAGTGTCTCGACGATGACCTTGTCGCACCGGTCCCCGAGTTCCGTCAGGATCCGCGCCCGGACGTCGGGCGGCACTTCGTGGTCGTCGAAGAAGTTTCCCGAGGTGTACACCTTCGCCATTGGCTGGCCTTCGTGTTTCCGCAGGACGACGTCGAGTTGGTGCAGCATGTCCGCGGGGACGACCTCCTGCGCGACGTCGTTCACGTAACCGCACATCGAGCATCCGCTCGCCCGCGCCCAGTAGCAGCCGCGCGTACGGAAGATGATGACCCACGCATCGACGACCTTCCCGTGGAGCAGGTCTTTCTCCGTCCACGTGGAGATGTATTCCCTCGGGTCATACGCTTGCGGGCGGCGTTCGTCCCTCACGACTTGTTGGAGGCGCATCGAGGGCGGTTCGAACGTCCGGGGGCGGAAAAACCTTTGCGGCTCACCGGCGGTCGCGTACCGAGGAGAGGCCCAGGATCGCTCCCCCGGCGACGAAGACGAATGCGAAGAACCGCAACCCCCACGCGACATCGGGGGTGAGGATGATGCCCGTGTCGAACGTCAGCGCGGCGGGGAGGTCAACGAGCGCCTCGTACAAGACGAACAACACGAGGCCGAGCGTGAGGAGCCCGATCCCGCCGCCCGGGCTTCGATGCCGGTGCACCACGACCGCTGCGGCCTGGTAGTCGGTGCGCTGGACCGCCGGCTCCGCCGTCACGGCCGCGGCCGCGGACACGGCCGGCCGCTCCGGACGCGGGAGGTCGGCGGGCGCATATCTCCGGCACGAATCGCACCACCACCGCTCGTATCGATCGATCCAGCGAAGGGTCGCACCGCAGTTGGGGCACGCGTTCTTCGACCGCGCGACAGGCGCGTAAGCGCGGCAGGAGTAGCAATACCAGCGGCTGTACTGGGCGATGTACGTGAGCTCGCGGCTGCACGTGGGACACGGGTGCTCGACCTTCGGGACTTCGCGAGCGGTGGCGACCTCCTGGACGACGACCACGGGCGCGGTCGGACGGGCCGTTTCCGCGGCCCGGGTTTCGACGATGACCTCCGGAGGGGCGGTCATCGCGGGAGCGCGCTTCTCCGGGCTCTCCTCCGTCGTCTCGATCGGCTCCTGCGCGGCCGCTTCTGACAAGGCCGGCCACTCGGCAACCGGCGCGGGTTCGTCGGCGATGGGGGGAATTTCCTCGGGGATTTCGATTTCGGATTCCGCTGGGGGCTCCTCTTCGGGATGGATTTCCTCGACTTGTTCCTTCGACTCCGGATCGAGTGTGTCAATATAACTCAAAAGCCTCTCGCGCAGCTGCTCTTTTGTCCCGCTCGAGTCGAGCCCGTACGCCTTGCACAGGTCCAGGAGCAAGGGTTTCTTCGCCTGCCAGATCGACTTCCGGACGAGCGGCGGCCTCGGGGCGGGCTCTCGCTGCACCGGGGTCTCCTCGACCAGAGGCTCCTCCGGTGTCGAGGAAGGCTCGATTGCGGGCTCGCTCGGCCCCTCGCCCGGCATTTCGACGACCGCCGCCGGCGGCTCCTCAGGGGGCGTGGACTCCAGGACCGCGGCCGCCTCGGGCGGAGCGGCGACGGCCGTTGGCGCAAGGATTGCGGGTTCCGCGTCTGGCTTGACGGCGGGTGCCTCTTCGGGCGGGTAGGCGTTGCACCGGTAACAGTAGTATCGTTCGTACGCCGCGACGTACGAGAGGATCCCGCCGCATGTGGCGCACGGCTTTGCGTCGCGGTCCCCGTACCCTTCCGGCGCATACCGACTGCATGAGTAGCAATAGTGCCGGTTGTACTGCTCGAGGAACGAGGTCTCGCTACCGCAGTTTGGACAGGGGAGGCCAGTCAAGCAAACGTGCGGAGGCCGGGTAACGCGAATAAAGGCTCTTCCGTGATTTCAGAAAATGATACTCTTCGCTCGCTCTGCGGCCGAATCGATCGCGAAAACCCTTTTACACGAAGCATCGATGGGCTCGCGCGCCACCATAGCTCAGTCGGTAGAGCAGCCGCCTTGTAAGCGGCAGGTCGGGAGTTCAATTCTCCCTGGTGGCTTCCGAGGCCCTTGTCCTCCGCGGATCGTTTCCGCTCTTTGGCTCGAGGAGGAATCCTGCCTCGTTACGGCGACGCGGCATCTCCTCGAAGATGACGTCGAGTTGTGCGGCGAGGGCTTTGGCCTCCGAGTGCAGCGCCCGAAGGTGGTCCGCCTTGACGCGGTAGCGGCCCTTCATCTGTCGGATCACCAGCTGCGAGTCCCCATGGATAACGTACGCCCCTCTTTGGCCTGTGGCGGCCTCAATCTCGCGAAGCCGGCGCAACAGGAAGATCAGGCCGTGGTACTCCGCGATGTTATTGCTCCTCAAGCGCCCTTGAGCGGTTTCGAGATCTGGTACGTCACGCACGACTCCTTGCCCGCCGATCACGTAGGCGGCCCGCATCGGTCCTTTCTGTCCGAACTGATTTCCGGGACACGCTCCGTCGAAGAAACATTCCGTGCGGGCGGGATCGGGTCGGACCATTTGGCATCCGGCAGTACATGGCCGCGCGGCTTGAAACCTGCCTCGCCGCCCGTCGGTTTCATGTCTGATTTCGCCGACTGATAATCGTGGGAGAAGAATTAGGTACCTCGACCCATCGTATCCCGCCCGCCAGGTCGTGATACGCCTGTTCCACTCCCGCCGATCCGAGGATGCGCCCGCAGGAGAACCGAATCCGCACCGGCTTCTCACCGAGTACGTGCTGAACATGTCGATCACGTGCCTCGGGGACGAAGACGTGACGCCGCTGTACGAGGAATACATCAAGGACTCGCGGCTCGGCCGACCGGAAAAGGAGGAACTGACCGAGGTCTATCGCAGCCTCCTGCCGAGGATGCCGTCTGGTCCCTTCGGGCGATAGCCCGTCCCGATCCCGCGCGGTCGCATCTCAGCAACACGGTTGACGGACATCGCGTGGTCCCACGCAGCCCGTGCAACATCCGCAGCCCGCGCAGCACGGCCCACAGCAGCAACAGGAGGTCGCTTGGGCAGTCTTCGGTTCCCCGTTCATATTACCTACTTCCCATTAGTAGTAGTCAACTTGATATACTCTCCCTACCTCGCTCTCCTAGATGTCAGAAGCCCGCGTCCGCGCGAATGCATTGTTTCAGGAAGCCCTCGGCCCCGGGCTTGCTCGAATCGGGGGCGCTCTGCGGGACCTCGGTCTCAGCGGCAACGCGGCGAACGCGTTCTGCGCGCTCGTGCGCACGGGCCGTGCGACCGCAGGCGAGTTGGTCGTGAAGACCGGCATCCCGGATTCTAAGATATATTACGCGCTCGGCGAGCTTGCGGACAAAGGCTTGATCGAAGTACAAGAGGGAAAGCCGAAGGTCTACCGAGTCGTATCTCCGAGAGAGGTCGAAGCCCGCCTCGCTCGGATCGTCGACGAGGACTACGAGCGCCGGCGCGCGTCGACGGCCCGTCTCCGGTCGATCCTCGAGCCCCTCGGAGTCGCGGCATCGTCGCCCACCGCCGATATCGCGTACATCGTGAAGGGGCTGCCCAATGTCGTCACGCGCGCGCAGGGGCTGATTTCTTCCGCTCGGAAGGAGATCGTCTTGCTCGCCTCGGAGGAGTCGCTGTTCCGGAAGCTGGAAGGCGATCTTGTGAAGGCGACAAGGCGCCGCGTGCGGCTGAAGCTTGCGATTCCCGCGATCTCCGTCGAGAAGGATCTCGAGAAGGTCGCCGAGGTCCGCTCGATTGTCTGCGACTGCATGCTCCTCGTGGTGGATGGCCAGCAGGTCTTGACCGTGACCCGCACCTCCGACAACGACGGGTATGCGATTACCTCGACGGACGGGACTCTCGTTCGCTTAGGCCTCGAGTACTGGGAGAGCCCGCACTGCTGCGTCATGTGACGCGTGCGCTAGTCTCCGATAACCCGACCGAGCTTCCGAAGTCCCGTCCGAACTCGAGGAACAAGCGGAGCACGGGAGGGACTGTGTGCGGCGGGAAGATCGCGCCCACCACAGAATACTTGATTGACAAAGGCACACAAGCACCCCGGCGGGCAGTCGTACTGCGCTTATCGAGGCTCCTGCCGAGGCCGGATCTCCCTCGATGCAATGGCCCCTCGCCGGAGGAGTCGGTTGCCTTGTCATTTCCGAAAAGAGTCACGGTTAAATACGGTGTTATCCTCTATTGCACTCCGGCCGGAGAAGGGCCAGGCGCGACGGATGCTTCAGCCTCAGGAATTGGTGGTGGCGAAGCTACTGCCGACGATCCGCGCGCGCCTCGCTCGCGAACTCCTCCAGGCCTACAAGATGAAACAAGTCGACGTGGCTCGCGCCATGGGGATTACCCAGGCCGCCGTGAGCCACTATAATACGCAGAGCCGCGGGGTCGACCAGGAGATGCTCCGGCTGTTCCCGGAGATCAAGCCGTTCGTGCACGGGCTCGCCCAACGGATCGCGCACGGCATAACCCTGTCCGACCAGATCGCGAGCGTGAACGAATTTTGTTCCGGCCTCATGCTCACCGCCCGATTCTGCGAATACCACAAGAGCCTCGGGGACATCGACCCGCACTGCACGGCGTGCTTCCCCGTCCCGCCCAGGCCCTAGACTCGCTGAATGGGACAATTCGGATGCCGAACCCGTAGGTGAGTTATTCCGCTGGGCGAGGGGATGATCCGCGTCGCTGTAGCTCTCGTGAACTTCAATGGCTACGGTATGACGTGCGACGCGATTGACAGCATCCTCCCCTATCTTGCGCCGAACGACGCGCTCGTGGTCGTCGACAATGCATCGACGGACGGATCGGTACCAGGACTGGAGCGAAAGTATCCCACGGTCCGGGTGATCGCCCTGGAGCGGAACGTCGGATATGCGGGGGGATGCAATGCGGCGATCGAATTCGGGGTCCAAGAAAAGGCCCGATACGTCCTCCTCGCGAACAACGACATCGTGTTCGCACCGGACGCCATCGACAGACTCGTCGAAACGGCTGAGACGGCGGACAACATCGGCATCGTCGTGCCTCGGATCTACTACCACGACCGTCCGAACACGATATGGGCCGCCGGATCCACGATTTCGAGGGTGACGGGGCTGACGCGTCAGCGGGGGATGGATCGCGATGAGTCCGACTTCCCGCCTTCGGCGGTCCCACTCGACTTGGAGATGTGCACGGGCTGCTGCATGCTCGTGCGAACATCGATCGCCGAGGTGGTCGGCGGCATGAGGGAGGAATTTTTCCTTTACTACGACGAAACCGACTGGTGCTGGCGTATTCGCCGCGCCGGTTTCAGAATCCTGGTCGAGGACAGGTCGCGCATATGGCACAAGGTCAGCGAGACGGTGGGCGTATCGTCGCCGACCTTCTGGTACTACATCACGCGGAACCACATCTGGTTCGTTCAGAAGGACTTCCCGATGGCACCGCGCGTCTTCGCCCTCATGTACTTCACGACCGTCTTGACCCCGCATAGGATCCTTCTCCTCCTCTTCCTTCACAGCTTGCCGGAGGCGTATGCGATCATCCGAGGATGCGTCGACGGCTACCGAGCCGCCTTGGCCAGCCCAGGGCGGTCCGGTCGGTGAGTGGTGGGCCGTCCGTCCAAAGCTCTACGGTTCGGACCCTCGGGAATAGAAAGCCGGAAGGACCCTTCCCGCCGCTCGTCCTCCGGCTAGTTCTAGGATTCGCGAAAGGCCCGAGGCCCCGATCCGCTGCCGGAAGCCGGAATCGCGTATCAGGGTGACGACGTGGTCCGCGAACGAGTCGAAGTCATCGGCGGCAAGGAGATCGATGCCGGGCCGGACTGCGAGGCCTTCGAGGGCGGGGGTCATCGCGACGACCGGCTTTCCCCGCGATAGGTACTCCACGACCTTGGTTCGCACGCCCGAGCCGACCCGCACCGGCGCCACACAGACCGTTGCGGCGTCGATAAACCGAGTCACTTCATCGACGTTCGCATGGGCCTCCAGTCCTCCCGCTTCGAGGACATCGACCGGCAGGTCCTTCCCGACGATTTGGAATATGGTTTCCGGGACTTTCCGGATCACCCGGGGGCGAATCTCGTTCCGGAGAATCGTGATCGCATCCGCGTTCGGCCGATGGCCGTAGGATCCGAGGAACAGGACAACCGGGCGAGGCCCCGGGCTGCGGACTGAGATCGTTGACTCCTTCGGTTGTCGGGGGGAGAGCGGTATGATGAACACCTTCTCCGCGGGGAGTCGGTACAGTTGTTCGATCCGACCCGCATCGTGATCGCTGAACACGGACAGCCGCTCCGAGAGACGGCAGAGGATCTGCTCGCAGAGGGGCATGACCTTGCTCGACACCACATCCCGAAACGACTCCGCCGGCAATGCCGACCAATAGTCCCGCTCCACCACTTGGGCGTCGTACAAGATGTGGAATCCCGTGAGCCTCGCGAGAACGGCTAACATCACGAACACATCATTCTGCACTTGGAGGAAATCCACCTTCCGCTCACGGTTTATCTTTCGGAGTTCGAACCAAAGCACGAGGTCTCGGAACGGCCAGACCAATCCCGGAATCGCCCGAACATGGGTGCCGTCATCGAGCGTGGCAGACTGCCCGGTGCACACGAGCAAGGTGACATGGAAACGTAGTTTACGCAGCTCTCTCGCGAGAGTGACGACCCTCGTTGCCCGGCCGTGATCCGGGGGAAAAGGATAGCGCTTTTCGCACAGCACGACGTGACAGGGAGTCGCCATGGAGTAGACTGGACTCTGAACCCGCCTCGGTCTTTGAAGGTTCTCGTCAAGGGCGGCAGGAACCCGTCGCGCAAATGGTAGGTCTTCCGTGGACGACCGCCTCGGAGACTCGGCGCTTCGCGCGAACGGTGGTGTGTCTAGCGCGGTGTCGGTTGCCTGCCGGAAGGCGTGATGGCGGAGGAGCGGAGCAGCTCCAGGCCGACCCGGAGCGAGTCGATACGGGCCTCGAGAAGCCACCCTAACGCCTTCTTCTTGGTTTGCGAGCGAAGCAGCTCCGTCGTCGCGGTCAGCGGGAAGAGGACGAACATGTCCGCGATGAGATACACTCGCTTCCAACGGTAATTCCTCAGACAGACGAGGGTCCGGTTCCGGGTCGCATAAAACATGTACGTTCGGGTTGAGGCGCGAGACCGTCGGATTGCGTGATGGTGCGCTACGGCCTTCCCGGCATAGGCGAGGCGGTACCCGGCTTTGTTGAGCCGAAGGCCCAGGTCCAAGTCCTCACCGTACATGAAAAGGTCGCCCGCGAAGCCCCCGATTCGGCGGAACACGTCGAGGCGCACCGCCATGGCGCAGCCCGAGACGGCGTCGGTCCGGCGATTCCCCTCGTGGACGATGCATATTCCGCCGTACAGGATTTCCAGCGCTGCCGCGTACAGGTCGGGGCCCGCCCCGTTCACGACGCGACTCCCCGCCGCGGCCACCGTGCCGTCTCCTCCGAACGGGGCGAGGAGTTCCCGTAGCCATGTGCGCTCTACGACCGCATCTTGGTTGAGGAGGACGAGGATCGGGCCGTTCGCCAGTTCCGCCGCCTCGTTCACCGCGGCCGGAAACCCCAAGTTGCGGCCGTTCCGCACGACGCGGAGGTGAGAGAACCGGTCGCGGAATGTCTCCACGACCGCGACGCTCGCGTCCGTGGATCCGTTGTCGATGAACAAGAGTTCGTATTCGGACGCCGCCACGTCCTGCTGTGCAAGGGACTCGAGGCACGGCCCAAGGAACGTCTCGCCGTTGTATCCGACGACGACGACCGTGGCCCGCAAGGTCCCGGTCGGCGTCACGGTCTTGGACCCCTCGTTTGGTCCAGGCATCGCTCGTACACCCGCTCGTACTGCTCCGCAATCGTCTCCCATGAGTACCGCTCGCGCACGAGAGATCGTCCCTCGGCTCCCAACGCTTCCCGCCGCCGGGGGTCTCGGGCGAGGCTCTCCATGGCGTCCGACAGGGCCTCCGGATCGTCCGGCGGCACGAGGATCGCATTCCCATCGTTGCACAGGTCCGGGACCCCGCCCACCGCCGTCGAGATTACGGGCAGCCCGGCGGCCCACGCCTCCAAGATCACGAGGGGGAAGCCTTCGAACCGCGAGGCGAGGACGAACGCGTCGGCGCGGCGGTACGCCTCCAGGAGGTCCGGCCTCGCAAGGGTGCCGAGGAACCGCACCGACGGGGCCAGGTCCAAGTCGCGCGCGCGACGCTCGAGCCGCCGCCGTTCCGGGCCGTCGCCGGCGAGCTCGAGGACGAAAGAGTCCCCGATCCGGGATCGCGCGCGGGCCGTCGCCTGGAGCAGGGTGTCGATCCCTTTCTGGGGCACGTGTCGGCCCGCGAAGAGGAACCGCAACGTCCCGTCCCGAGGGCGCGGCGGTCCGAACTCCTCCGGATCGACGCCGTTCGGCACGACCACGGCGTCACGGAATCCTTCCCGCCGGAGGGCGTCGACGGACGCTTGATCCACCGCGGTGAGCGCATCGTACCCGCGACGGAGGAACGACCGCTCGATCCGGCTCGAAGGCGACCACCGCGGTCGGTGGGGGAACCACACGCCGTGGCAAGTGAGCACGACCGGGACGCCCGCGCGGTGGGCGGCCCGGACGACGCACGCGCCGACATCAGCGGCATGGGCGTGGACGAGATCCGGGTGTAGCAAGGGCGCGTTCGCCTCGGCCCAATGCCGGATCGCACGCAACCCCAGGAACCGACGGACGCCGATCCGATCCAACGCCTCGCCCGAGAGCGTGGGGCCCGCGAGATGCGTGTCCTCCCCGGCCGAAACTCCGTCCCCGCGATACGCGAGGAAGTCGACGCGGTGGCCTTTGCGCCGCTGGACCCGCCCGAGCGCCGCGACCGCGGTCGCATCCCCACCCGCCAACGGCGGCAGTTTCTTCGCGACGTGGAGGACCCGCACGTCGGCATGGATGGCTCGGATTCGGATAAAGCCCGCGACACGGTCCCAGCGGGGGCAGACATCGAGGCCGATTTTGTCGGGAGGCGACATGCTTTTGTAGCGACAGCGACTCTCCGCGGGCGGGCCGAGGGACTCGTCTCCTTCCGCGGTCCCCGGCCTTCCGGAGGACGTGCGTGATCCAGGGGACCGTCGTGCGGCCGCTGCGCCGGATCGTCGACGAGCGGGGGTATCTGATGGAGACGCTCCGGACCGATTGGCCGGACGTCTACACGACGTTCGCGATGTCGTACGTCTCGCTGACGTACCCGGGCGTGATCCGCGCATGGCACCGCCACCCGCGCACGAAACAGCGCGACACGTTCGCCATTCCGATTGGGATGGCGAAGGTCGTGATCTACGACCCGGTGACGAAGGAGGTGAACGAACACGTGATTGGGGAAGACAACCCCGTCCTGCTGTCGTTCAACGGGGACAACTGGCACGGGTTCAAGTGCGTTGGGACGACGCCGTGTCTGCTGATCAACTACCCGGACAAGCCGTACGACTACGCGAACCCGGATGAAACACGGGTGCCGTTCAACTCCGCGGAGATTCCGTACAATTGGGATATCGTGATGAAGTAGGGGTCCGATGATCGTCCTTGTCGCTGGCGGTGCCGGCTACATCGGGTCGCGGCTCATCCGGGACCTCCCGCGGACCGGAGCATTCAAGGGGGCCACGATCCGGATCCTCGACAACATGTTCCGCGAGCGGTACGTCTCCCTCTGGGATCTCCCGAAGGGGCCACGGTACGAGTTCCTCGAAGGCGACGTCCGAAACGAATCGGATGTGCGCACGGCCGTCCGGGACATCGACACGGTGTTCTCCCTCTCGGATATCACGAACGCCCCGGTCTCCTTCGAGCGAAAGGACCTCACGTGGGAGGTCAACCACAAGGGCGCGTTGCACCTATTCGAGCGCGCGATCGAGGCGGGCGTTCGGAAGTTCGTGTACACATCGACGTGCAGCGTCTACGGCCCAACGGAGGGGCTCGTCACCGAGGACGCAACGTGCAAGCCCGTTTCGCCGTACGCGGAGTCGAAGCTCCGCGCTGAAACGACGATGCGTACCCGGGCCCACGAGGCGGGCCTCGACTGGACCGCCTTGCGCCTCGGGACGGTCTACGGATGGACGATCGGGATGCGGTTCGATACGATCATCAACCGCTTCGCCTACCTGGCCTCCCAAGGACGACCGCTCACGGTGTACGATACCGCATGGCGGGAGAAGCGGCCGTACATCCATATGTCCGATGTCATGACCGCGTACCGGCTCGCGGCGACCCATCCCGGAGCGAGGGGCGGCGTCTTCAACGCCGTGGGCGAGAACGCGAACATGGAGACGGTCATCGGCGCGATTCGCGCGGTCGTGCCCGATGTCGACGTGACGACGACGGCGACCCCCTCCTTGAACCAGCTCTCGTACGAGGTCGACTGCTCTCGATTCAAGCGCCTCGGGTTCCGCGCGCGGAGCGACATCGGGCGAGGCATTCGGGAGATGATTCGCCGGTTCCATGGGATCGCCCCCGTGCCGCTGCCGGAACTCGTGGCGGAGTCGTAGGGCGACATGGCCACGCTACTCGTCATCGGGGGGAGCGGGCTCCTCGGGTCGAAACTCGCCGTCGCGGGACGCAAGGCGTATCGCGTCGTCGCGACGTACCGGGCCACGCCGCCCAAGCTCGAGGGGGTCGAACTGGTGCCGTTCCAGAAAGAGGCGATCGGCGATGCCGGCGCATGGATCTCCCGCCTCGCGCCCGACTACGTCGTCGATGCGGCGGCATTCCACGATGTCGATCGCTGCGAGGACGAACGCGAGCGTGCGGCGCAGGTCAACGCGCGCGCTCCGGGCGTGCTCGCAGAAGCGGCGAACGGAGCGGGCGCGCGCTACCTCTTCGTGTCCACAGACTTCGTCTTCGACGGGACCCGCGGTTCGTACGAGGAGGCGGATCCGCCGGGGCCGGTGAATCACTACGGCAGGACGAAGCTCGAGGGCGAACGGGCCGTGCTCGATGCGGGCGAAGCGAACCAAGTCGTCCGGCCAAGCGTCATCTACGGGTGGGACGACACCCGCTTGAACTTCGCGACGTGGCTTCTCACCTCCCTCCGGGATCGAAAGGCCGTTCGGATCGTCACGGACTGGATCGGGTCCCCGACATGGGCGGACAGCCTCGCGGACGCCGTGCTCCGACTCCTCGCGCTGCGGGAGGGTGGAATCTATCACCTCGCCGGCCCCGACCGGTTGAGCCGCTTCGAGTTCGCGACCCGTCTCGCGGCGGCGTTCGATCTCGACCCCACCGCGATTTCTCCCGTGACGGCGGCGGAATTCCCCCACCGGGCTCCGCGGCCCCGCGACTCGTCCCTCCGGAACACGCGCGCGGCGAACCACGGGATCACGGTGCTCGACACATCGACGAGCCTCCAGAAGATGCGGGCCCAACGCAGCCTCGAAAAGTTCGAGACCCCCGTGCGGTTCAAGTCGTGATCGGATGAAGGGACTCATCCTCTCGGGCGGCCATGGGACGCGGCTCCGGCCCCTCACGCACACGGGGCCGAAGCAGCTCATCCCACTCGCGAACAAGCCGAACATCCTGTACTGTCTCGAAGACTTGCGGGTTGCAGGGATCACGGACATCGGCGTGATCCTGGGCGACATCATGCCGGAGAAGGTGAAGGAGCTCCTCGGTGACGGCCGAGCGTTCGGGACGTCGATCACGTACATCGTCCAGGGATATCCGAGGGGCATCGCCGACGCGATTCGATGCGCAGAGGGCTTCATCGGCGAGGGGCCGTTCTGCGTCTACCTGGGAGACAACGTCCTGAAGGGCGGGATCCGGACGATGGTCGAGGATTTCGAATCCGGCGGGTACGACGCGGAGGTCCTCCTGTCCCGCGTCCAGAACCCGGAGAAGTTCGGTGTCGCGGAACTCGACGAACACCAGAACATCGTATCCCTCGTCGAGAAGCCGAAAGAGCCGAAGAGCAACCTCGCCCTCGTGGGAATCTATCTCCTCCGGAAGAACATCTTCCCGATCGTCCGTGACCTGAAACCCTCGTGGCGGAACGAACTGGAGATCACGGAGGCGTTGGACCGCCTGCGCACGCAAGGCGGTCGCCTCAAAGCGCACATCGTCACGGGATGGTGGAAGGACACGGGGAAGCCAGAAGACATCCTGGAAGCGAACCACTTGCTCCTCGACGACCTCCCCCGCCGTATCGAGGGGACGATCGAGGAAGGCGCCCGGATCGAGGGCCGCGTCCAGATCGGGAAGGATACCGTGGTCCGCTCCGGGAGCGTCGTCCGCGGTCCCGCGATCATCGGGAACGGCTGCGTGATCGGACCTGACACGTACGTCGGGCCGTACACGTCGATCGGCGACAAGTCGACGATCGTGGCGGGAGATATCGAGGCCTCGATCGTAATCGGCGAATGTACGATCGAGACGCCGAACAAGATCGTGAACAGCCTGATCGGTCGCCACACGACGATCCGGACCGCGAATCAGAAACCGAAAGGCCAACAGCTAATCGTCGGGGAGAACTCGACCCTGTATCTCTAGCCGACTCACGACCTACGCGGCGGTGTGTCGACGGACAACATGCGAACGAAGGTGCGCGTCCGCGTGCTCGAACGCTCCCTCTGACCCCTCTGGCCGGAGGCTGACGAGGAGATTTACATGGGGTGCGCCATGTTGTCGCCCCCCATCCCCTCCCGGTCCGGTCGCAGCTCGTGCGTCGCGAACCAATTGATCAACACGCGGAGTCGCAGCCCCACGCGATCCAGTAGATCCGGGCGTACCCGTTGTCGAACACTTTCACGAACGGCGACATCTCGAACTTCGCGATTACCGCAGGATCCATCGGCGCCGCGGGTTCCCATGGCGTGAGCCGCACCCCGGCCTCCATATCTTGGTCGATCCAGACATAGGTGCCATTTTTCCGGCCGGAGGGGGACTCGATCCCGATGAAGTCCGTCGCGTTCCATACCGGGTCCGAGAACGGCGTCCGCGTCCGATCCCACGTCGCGTTGACTCCGCCGAACCCGAAGACGGTGCTCGATCCGTGGTGGTCCGAGACGACGAGCCCGCTCAGATGGTCTCTCGACCAATAGGCCGGATCGAGGGCGGCCGGGATCGTGCCTTCCCGCCATCCGGCCAGGGCCGAAGGCGGCGGAATGCCCGCGAAGCCGTTCGCAAGCAGGAGGCCCCCGCCGAGGGCGATCGCGGCGTATCGTCCCCGGCCCCTCACGCCCCCGAGGTCGAGGAGGCGGAACAAGCCGACGCCGGCGAAGACCGCGAACGGGATCATGAGATACTCCGTGTGACGGTACGGGATGAGGACCCGCGGCGCCACGGCGATCCCGACGACGGCGGACGACAGGAGGACGACAACCCACGCGTTCGGATGGACGCCCTCCCGTTCCAGGTCGAGGAACTTCCGCCCCGACGCGGACAAGGACATCAGCAACGTGAGCGGGACGAAATAGAGCAGGCCGGGTAGCGGCACACGAAACGTCGTCCCCGGGACGCCCGACACCACGGTCACGAGTCCGATGATGGAGATCGTACCGACCGCCGCCACAAACCATGCAGCGGAGCGACGGAGCCCGGGAACCGAGGGCCGATAGTGCCACCTCAACCGTCTTCGCGCGCCGATCAACGCCGCGAAGGCGACGAGGCCGACCGCGAATCCGACGAAGAGGAGCCACCACGGACGGATGTCCACGTCCGTGACGATCGATTTTTGGAACGCGGTTGCGTAGCCGAACCAGTAGGCGAACGTCCCGGTGATCAGGACGGCGGCAAACGCGACCTGTCGCACCGATTCCGCGTCCATGCGCCAGGGTCGCGCGAGCCCCCGGAGGACGATTGCGCCGAGGACCATCAGGACGAAGAAGTACAACGAGAGGTGGTGGGTCAGGATGAGCGCCCCCGCGACGAGCGAGAGCGGCACGAAAGCCCGTCCGTCTGTACGGAGGCGCAGGAAGAAGAGCAGGCCCGAGATGGCGAGGAGGTCGCCGAGCGTCGCGGGCGCCGAGTGCGCGGTCGTGTATGCGTGCGGAAGCGCTCCTGCCAGGAACGCCGCGGCGAACAGGCCGATGCGGTCCTCCTTTGCAATTCGGACGGCCAGGAGGAACATCGGCACGACCGCGAACGCGCCGAGCACGGGCACGAGGAGATTGAGGACCGTCGGGACGTCGAGCCCGCCCAGTTGGACGAGGCCTGCCTGCGGGAAGAACACTCCTGGGAAATAGGGATACGTGATGCCCCACCCGTCGTACGTCGTCGAGACGTGGCCGGTCCGGACGAGACTCCGCAGAATCGTGAAGTATTCCGCGGTGTCGGACCCCCAGTAGAGGAACGACCACAGCGGCCCGAGTCGGACGGCGATTGCGCCGAGGACGATTGCGCCCAAGACGATCGCCGTGGACTTCCGCATCGGCCGCGAACCCGGCCTCGGCTACTAAAGGGTTGTCTCGCCTCCCCCAGCCGCATTCCACGAAACCGGGTCGCAAACTATTTCTTTCGATGGCTTTCTGACTGTTCGATGTCCTTCCGGTGCCCCGAGTGCTATGCGGAACTCCCGGATGACACCATGTGGGTTTGTCCTGTCTGCCGGTACACACTGCGGACCCCCGGCGCCGCGAAGGTGGGGGTGGTGCTCATGGTCCTCGGTCTGCTCCTCCTCGGGGCCTTCGTGTACGGACCGGAGCAGCTTGGGCTCAACAACGGTTTCGTCCCGACGGATCTGGCTCAGTTGACGATTGCCAACTTCCCCTTGCTCGTGTTCGGGGCGTTCGCCCTGGGCGCGTTGCTCGTTGCGGCCGCGGCCCTGAAGATTCGAAGCGAGCAAGCGCGGGTCGCGTCGGCCTAGAAGAAGTCGTCGAGCTTCAGATCCTGCGTGCGGTCGTTCGTGAAGAGAGACGCGATCGCGTCCTCGATGAGGTCGATGCGCTGCCGGAGATAATTCGATACCTCGAACTGCGCACTGATCCGCTTTGAAATCTCGAGGTACTTCTTCACGGAACTCTCGTGGACCGTGAGGGTGAGGTTGCCCCCGCAGGCGAGGCATCGACCCCGGAGCGGGATTCGGCGGTACTTCTCTCCACACCGGGTGCATCGGACCTGCTGACTCGAGAACGCCTTGAGGTTCCCGATCAGGTCCGGGAGGAAGTGGTGGACGACGATCCGGGCGACCACATCGTTCGGGTCCACCGCACGGATTCGGAGGGCGAGTTCGAGCTGCTTCTCGATCTTCTCGGCCATCGACCCCTCCCCGTAGGCCGACGCGATGGGGCCTTGCGCGATGCTCGACGTCTCGTGCGTATACGAGAACCCTTCGTACTGGAGCACGCTCCCGATTCTCTTGCTGACCGTGTCAATCTGCGGCTCGATCTCTCGCGGGTGGGCGAACCGCTCCGCTGCTTCATAGAGGCTCGGCGGGTACACCGGGAGGACGTCCAGGTTGTGGGCCTCCTTGTCGATCTCATTCGGATCGATGCGGGTCGTGAGGACGAGCGGCGCGTCCATGAGGCCTCCCCGCTTGTCCGGGAGGAACGCGCGGGAGAAGTTGATGAGGCTGTCGAGGAGCAGGATGACGGAATCCTCGTCGCCGTCGCAGTTCCGGCGGCGGGCGGCGATCAGGAACGGATGGGCGAAGCAGGCCTGCGCGTCCGTGAATCCGACGATCCGGGCGACGACCCCCCCGCTCGTGTGCGGGGCGAGCGTGACGACGAGGTGGCCGAGGAGGTCCTCCGGCCGCGTCGCGTCATAGAATCGCGGAAGGCCGTACAGCCGTTCGAGCAGCTCGTCGACGAACGACGCGACGCGCACGAGGTAGTCGCCGCACGACCGCGCGACGAGGATGTCTTGGGTCCTTAGTTCGAGCACTTGGTCGTCGCGCTCGAGCGGATGGCCCCGCGAGTCCCGCGAATACCCGAGGCGACGTGCTGCCTCGATCGAGATTCCGGCCTCTCTGGGGGTGAAGTGCGTGAGCGGGAGGTTCGTCATGTCATATCGCGTCGTTCCGTCCTTGAAGACGTAGATCTCGTGTTTCGCGCGCAGGACGCCCTTCTCGAGCGGCTCGGGCGTCTTCGTCTTCGAGATCATGCCTTGGACCGCCTTGATTTCCGGGACTTTCGTTTCTCCGACGCGGTCGAGGGCCGAACGGAGGACGTCCGCCAGCGGGATGCGTTGCCTCGCGGGTCCGTTTCGCGGGACCGTGTGCCCTCCGCACGAGCACTTCGGGAGGAACCACCGTTTCCCGCACGCGGCACAGACGCGGAGCCCGACCTCGACCTCGATTGTGTCCTTCGACGCGGCGTCGGCCAGGAGGCGTTGGGCGCCGCCGTCGTGGCCGATTGGAAAAAGCGCGTGGGGCGCGGGCTGCATCTTCCGTGGAGCGGCCTTCTCCGGCCGGGCCATCCGCGCGCCGATGCGGGTCGGGCCGCGCGCCTTCACGGGAAAGCCCGCCAGGGCCGACACGAACGCGAGCGGGTCGTCCGCCTGCGGGGACGGGCCGATCCGGAGCACCTCACCATCCCGTTCGATGCCGAGCGTCGCCAGCAACGTTTCCGTGTGCCGCTCGACCACGAGCTCGGCCGCCCGGACCTGGTACAGCGCGCCGAGCCGCACGAGCCATTCGCGCGGCTCTTCGTCGCTCGGGAGCCGCAGTCGGCCGGACTCGACGCGGCCGTGGACGGCGATGACTTCGCGGAGTCGAACCAGCTCTTCGACCGTCAGGTCGTGGTAGAAGAGGTTGTATCGGGGATGGAGCGGCACCCCAAGCTCGCGCGACCACGCCAGCGCCTGTTCCGCGGTTGCCGTCTCCCACCCGTCGGGCAAGGAGCCGAGCTTCCCTTCGAGGAGAGCGCCGTACCACTCGAGGCAGAAGGCGCCGGGCATGAGGACATGGTTGTTCTCGAGGAACTCGCCGAACGGGACGAGGATCTCGCCGAGATCCGCGATGGTGCGGACGTGCGGCGTGAGACGCTTTGCCGTCGCGGCATCGGAGATTTCGATGAAGTCCCCGTCGTCGAGGACGACGAGCGGACCTTCGATCCGATCGCACGGCGTCACGGCGCCCGCTTTCCCCGGCCGTTCCGTCTTGATTTGCGTGCCGACGGCGATGAAGTCGTCGAGGACGTGCATCGTGGCGGGATGGAGGGCGAGCGCGGCGAGGCCCGTGGCGCGCGTCCTCCCGTAGCGGAGGCGCAAGCCGCCGGCTCGGCTCGGATGACAGAGGACCGGCCGGCCTGCCACGATGTTCTGGATGAAGACCTCGCTCGGTTCGACCCCCGCCTCGTCCCGCAGCTCCTCCGGGCGCGCCGATTTCTCCTCGAGGTACGCGTCGATGAACTCCCATCCGTCGATCCGGAGCTTCTTCACGTGCTTCTGGATCTTCGGCGCCTTCAGGCACATGCCGTCCGCGATCACGAGGCACGCGCCGCCGCGGATCCGGTTCGTCTCGATCCGCGGGAGGTCGCGGAATCCGCTGATCTCCGCGTCCTCGGTGCCCTCGCCGTTGATCCCCACGGGACAGTGGGCGACGATGAGCGCAATCTCCTCCTCGGATGGAGTGTACTGCAGGTGTTGGGCCTGCTTGTACAGCGGGATTTCCTCCTTGAACCGCTCGACCTCTTCCCGTGTCGGCGCGTATCGCCCGATGCCGAGTTCCCTCCGGACGACGTCCGCGATGAGGACGCTCAGGGCTTGGCCGGTCCCGCCCGCGGAACGGATGGGGCCCGCGTAGTACAAGTCGACGTACGAGGAGCCGTCGCGGTTCTTCTTGATCTTCACCCCGGCGAGGCCTTCGAGGGGCGCGACGAGGATGCCCTCCGTCAGGATCGCCACGCCGACCCGGACCGCGCGCTCCACCGCCCTCTCCTTGCTCGCCGCGGGCCGTCGGGCGATCTCTTTCGCCACGAGGATCGCGAGCTCCTCGCGGTCGTGATGTTTCGCGAGCTCGCGGATGCGGCGGGCGACGCCCGCGACGTCGTAGTGCTCGAGCAGCTTCTCGACCCGGGAGGCGAGGTCGTCGGTCAGGGGGATTTCCACGTCGAGTTCCGGATCGTATCCGCGCGCTCGCGCGGCTCGGGCGATCGCGTACGCTGCCTCGACTTGTTTCAGGAGGGTCGCGAAGTACGAGCGGACCCCATCGGAGGCGACCGGAGCACCCATTCCATCCCTTCCGGAGGAGAGCGGCGGGTCGTATTCCGAGGACCGGGTATATGCCTTTCCGTGCGGGGGACGCCCGTGAGCGAGCGCCTCGGCTCAACCTTTATCCGGGTGCGACGACTCGGTTCCTCGATGCTCAAGGTCCGGGACCCGGATGCGTTCCACCGTGAGATCCTTGAATCGAAGGAGCCCACCGTCGTGATGTTCTTCGCGACCTGGTGCCCGTTCTGCCGCCGGTTCCAGGCGGACTTCGAACGCCTCGCCTCCTCGCGTCCATGGCGGTTCGCCGCAGTCTACCTCGACGACGAGGACAACCCGCTGTGGGACGACTACGCGGTCGAGGTCGTGCCGACCCTCGCGCTGTTCCGCGATGGGACGATCGCCGCGCGCCAAGACGGGGTCCTCGGCTACGGGATCGACAAGTCGATGATCTCGGAGTTCGTCCGACGCGTAGAACCCGTCATCGCGTGAATTCGCTCTCGCACCTGATTTTCAGGGCGGCACGTTTTTAGCGTGCTCGCCGGGATGAAATCGCGTGCGAAAAATCCGGAGCGGAATCTATGGACTCAACCCGCTCCTCGACGGCGGCGTCAACGAAAACAGCACGACCGTCGTAATCGGCCGCTCGGGCGCGGGCAAGACGACCCTCGCGACCCAGTTCATCCGCCGGGGGTTGCAAGAAGGCCAGGAAGGCGTCTTCGTCTCGCTCGACGAAAACAAGGAGCAGATCATCCGCGAGGCCGTCGAGATGGGGTGGTCCGACATCCTCGAGTACCTCGACGACGAGCTGCTCGTCTTCATCGACGCGTCGGGCCGGGAGTTCTCGAACTTCATCCGCAAGGAGCTCCCCGCGTTCGTGGCGGACTGGAAGGGGAGCAACGCACGGATTGCGATCGACCCGCTCACACCGGTCCTATGGTCCACGAAGGACCTCTACGAGCAACGCGACTTGATCGGGTACATGTTCAAGCAGACGCGGAAAGTCGGGACGGTCTTGTGCACGCTCGAGGAGCACGGGCAGGGGGACCTCGCGGGCGCGGAGACCGTCATTCCGATGTACCTCGCGGACTGCGTGGTCCACTTGAAGTTCAACACCGACGGCGCCGAGACGTCGCGCCTCATGAAGATCGTCAAGTGCCGGAACAGTCGCCACAGCCAAGCGTCCCACGCCTACGAGATCGTCCGGGGCCTCGGGATCGTGCTCGAGGACGTCGACGGCCGCAAGCCCGCGACGTCCAAGGCCCCCGCCCAGTTGCGGCAGATGCTCCTCACCCGAGCGATGCCGAAGAACGTGCGGGACCATCTGGAGAAGTCCCTCGATGGGCTCACGGACGAAGACTTCCGCTCGCTGAAGCCGGAACGGGTGCTCGAGCTCATCCTCCAGGAGTACCAGGGGTCGTGAGATGGCGCGCGGTCTCGGTCGCGCCCTTGAGCAGGCCGTCGCCCGGGAACCGCCAGACGAAGACCTCGAGATCGAGGGACGCAGCCTCGCGAACGGGCGTCGCCGTCAGATGTTCCGGTATCTCTGCCGCAAGCCCGGCGCTCGCGTGGGCGAGATTGGGCGAGAGCTCGCGATGTCCCAGGCCACAGTCCGATGGCACGCGTGGGATCTCGTGGAGAACGGGTACGTGCACATCGAGGGCACGAGGGCGTTCCCGAAAGGCCTGATCGATCCGGAGGACGCGGCGATGTTTGCGTCCCTCGCATCGCCGGGCCGAGCGGCCGTGCTCGAAGCCGCCTTCCGACAGCCGGGCCTCTCGTTCCAGGACATTGCCGCCGAGATCGGATTGACGCGGCAGTCCGTGAGCAAGGTCGCCTTGGAACTATCGGAGTTCGGACTCCTCACCCTCGTCCACGATGGCCGTTACCGCCGCGTGTATCCCACGGACCTGATCGCGCGGAAGCGGGAATCGAACCGTGCCCGGTCGAACGCGTTCGCAGACGGCCTCGTGCGCCGGCTCGGGGAAGAGGGTCTTTCGCCCGAGTTGCTTCGGCGGGACGAGACGACAGTCCTCGTGCGTTTCGGCACGGGCTCCAAGAAGGTCGTGCTCGATATCCCGCTCGATCCCTACGCCACCGCGTGGAAAGGCCCGTCCTGAGCGAGACGTGTTAACGGATCGTATAGACCCTGTGATAGGGGCGATATAACCCGCTTTAAGCCCCCGTCCCACCCGCTCTCGTAGATGGACGAGAGCTATCGCGAGTGGCTATCCTCGATCCCCGGGTGGACCGGGGACGAGGCACAGAAAGTCGAGGAGCGCTTCCCGACGTACGATTTGCTGCGGGCGGCGGGCCGCGACGAGCTCTCGGCGATCGAAGGCCTCACGTCGGGCGATGTCGACGTCCTCTACGGACTCCTCCACGGGTCTTCCGCGGGCGAGGCGTCCGACCAACTGTTCCTGTGCCCGGAATGCGGTTCCTTCGCCGGCGCCGGCGCGTCGAAATGTGCATCGTGCGGCGTCGAATTCGGCGGTTCCGAGGACCTCGCAGTCGCCAGCGAGATCGACTCCTTCCTCCAAGAAGAGGACGCGCCGGCCCAGATCTGCCTGTCGTGCGGCGCGGCGATGGCGAAAGGCGACGCGAAGTGCGGCGTGTGCGGCCGGGAGTACCGCAGCGAGGAACTCGCCATGTTGCCCGGCATGGATGTGAGCCTCGACGAGGAGGCTCCCTTCTGTCCCCGCTGCGGGGCCTATCTCTTCGCGGACGAATCGGACTGCGCGATCTGCGGGACTTCCCTGCAGACCCCATCCCCGACGGCCACGAACGGGAAAGAGAAAGGCGTCGTGAAGGACTTCCTCAGCCGGTGGCAGCGGGTCGCGGCTGCGACCGAGACCACGGAGGCGGAGCGGCTCCAGGAAGAGCTCGATCACTACGATCGTCTGCTGGAGGCAGACCCGACGCTGGAGCGGGCGTGGGCGAAACGCGAAAAGGTCCTCGAGAAACTCGGACGCTCCTCCGAGACGGCAGAGTCCCTCGCGAAGGCCACCGCGCCGAACCCGGCGCGGGAGGACCGGCACCGCATCGAGGTGCAGGACGTGGTGCGGACGAAGGCGGATGTGCCCGTCCTGTCGCCGAAATGGCAGCAACCCGCCGCGACGGCCGCGCCGAGAGCGCTCGATCCCCGGCTCCTCGAAGCCCTCGATCACTACGACTCCCTCTTGCGGGCGGATCCGTCCCTCGCGGTCGCGTGGCGTACGAAAGGCGAGATCCTGGAGCGGCTCGGCCGCCCGGACGAGTCTCGCGTCGCCATCGAGCAGGCGGATCGAATCGAACGCGAGGAGGGCCTTGCGCTCCGAGCGGCCGCGGAGGGCCTCCGGTCACCGGGCCTCGCTTCCTCCGGGCTCTCGGGAGGCGGCCGCGTGAACGGCCGCGTCAACGGGACGAACGGGGGTCGCACGAACGGTCGCGTCTACGGCCGCACGAACGGTCGCGTGAACGGCCTCGCGGAGGGCCGCGTCAACGGCCTTACGACCGGCGCGGTGAACGGCCTGACGTTCGGGCACGGGGCGACGAACGGCCTCGTGAATGGAAATGGCTTCACCAACGGCCGGCGCGGCCGCTCCGGTGCCCCTCGGATTCCCCCACAGCCGCACTGGTCCCACTCGGTCGTCGGCATCGCAGCGGTCGTCGCGCTGATGGTCCTCGTCCCGATCCTGGCGAGCTTGCTTTCCCCTTCCCCCGGCGGCCCGACCGCGATCATCCGGATCGATGGGGATTTTGGTGACTGGTCCCCCTTCCCGGCCTACGCGGACTCGCCGACGGACGCGTTCCAGACCCCCGATGTCAACCTCGTTGCCATCAAGGTCGTCACCCAGGACCGAAATCTGTTCGTCGAGGCGCAGGTCGAGGGACTCTTGTTCCAAAGCCCCGCCGCGAACGAGACGGCGAGCGTCTTGGTGTTCGTGGACGAGGACAACGACCCCATCACCGGATATCCGATTGGCGACCTCGGCGCGGATTCCATGGTCGAAGCGTACGGATGGCGGGACGGGCCCACGATCCAGCACGGCGTCTCGACGTTCACGTTCAACGAGACGGGCGTGACGCGCTCGAACGACTTCCGGCGGTTCGTCCCGCGCGGCTCCTCGGAGGCCGCCTTCCTCGGTTCGCAGATCGAAATCCGGACCACGGTCCGGGATCCCGCAGAGGCGCGCGTCCTCGTCTACGCGGCGGACAACCTCGGCGGCCGAGATGCCGCGGACGGTTCCGTGCGTCCCTCCCTGCCGACCGTCGTGGTGAGCCAGCAGACGGTCGCGCCGGACATCGTCGCGACGCCCCGGGCGGCCGTCGTCCGGGTGACGCTCGCCCCGCTCGGGGGAGCGCCCCACCTCAACGCGTTGAATCTCACGCGGCTCGGCGACTCGTCCGATGCGGTCGACGTGGCGCTGTACCGCGACGACGGAAGCGGCGCGCTCGATGCGGCGGACGCGTTCCTCTCGAACACGACGATGGTAGGCGGCTCCGCCAGCCTTCCGATGGATGAGAGCCTCTCCGCGCCGGCCGTCTACTGGGTCGAGGCCCGTTGGACGAACGTCACCCCGACGACGACCTTCGGACTCGCCGTGAGCGGCCTCGGCGGGAACGCGAGCGCGAGCCTCCGCGCGCCCGAGACGGGCCTCGTTTACCTCGGCGCCGCGCCAACGACCTTGCGTGTCGACGGCGCCTTCGGAGACTGGCGCGGTCGCGCATACGGAACGGATCTCCTTGGCGATGTCACGAACCGGACCGGCGCGCCGCAATACGACGCAAATGTGGACCTCATCGCGACCGCCGTCGACGTCGGGACGGATCTCACGGGTTATGTCCGGGTGGACGGGCGGATCCTCGGCGGCCAAGACATCCCGACGACCCGCGAACGTACCTTCGTCGCGCCGATCGACACGGACTTGGACGGCGTCCCGGACTCGATCGAAGCGACAGTGGGCCCCGGCCTTTCGCTGGACTTCAGCAACGACAACCGCACGGACGCGCAATCGTCGGGGGATGTCGACGGCGACGGACTCCTCGACTACCCGGCGGGCACGGACTGCTGGCTCAACACGACGATTCCGGCGTGGTATCCGGCGCCGTACGCGGGTCGGGCCGTGACGCGCTACATCTGTCCGATTGGCCAGCCCCAGGAGGGGGTGGACGTCGTGTACGCATACGTCGACGCGGACAACTCGACCTTTACAGGGCTTCGGGAGGACGTTGAGGGGTCGCCGCGCGGATTCGACTATGCCATTGCGATCATCGGCCGGAACGGGGCGGTGAACTCGAGCGGGCTCTACGCCTTCACCTCCGGCCGGTCGAACCCGTGGACCCTCGTCGGACCGGTCGCCGTCGCGCTCGACGCACACCGCATGGAGTTCGCGGTCAACGCGAGTGCCCTGTCCCTCACTCCCGGTTACCGGATTGCCTACTACGCCTCGGATTGGCGTCTCGGGTACGATGTCGCCCTCCCGGACGCCACGGTCGCGCGGTTCCCGGTCGGAGCGCAGGCCGCGACGAACGTGGTGATTAACGAGGTGTCTCCGCAGCCGAACCCGGAATCGGTCGAGCTTGCGAACCCCACGTCAAGCACGGTCCCGCTGAACGGCTGGAACCTCGCGATCGTCCGGGGGAACAACCCGAACGTCATCTTCACCTTCACGACGCAAGTCCTCGGCCCATGGGGCTCGGGCTCTGACTACCTCCTCGTCCCGCTGCCTGGGAACTCCCTACCGAACGGCAATGCCCAGCTGCTCCTCCGTCAAGGGACGACGGTCGTCGACCAAACGACCTACTCCTCCAACGTCGCGAGTGGCAAGTCGTGGTCCCGGTTCAAAGATCCCGTGACGGGTCTCCCGATGGACACGAACAACGACGGGTCCGACTTCTACATCTCCGTGTTCCCATCGCCCGGCCGCGCGAACGACCGGCATCGTCCGACGATCGGCTTGGCGAAGACGGCGAACCGCGCCGTGGCTACGCCCGGCGACATCGTGACGTACACGCTGTACTACAACAACACGGACACCGGCATGGCCAAGTTCGTGTGGGTGAACGATACGCTCCCGGCCGGGGTCACGTTCGCGTCGTCGAGCGTACCGTACGGCTCCGTCGTCGGCTCGACGTACGGCTGGGTCTTCACGAACGTGATGCCCGGCGCGCACTCCTTCACCGTCTCCGTGCAAATCACCGCGGCCACGACGGACGGCCAGGTCCTTCGAAACACGGCGACGCTCGACTACTCGGACCAGCTCCGCCGACCGCTTTTGCGGAGCTTTGGGTGGGCGAACACGACCGTCAGCCGGCCGATGATCACGGTCGTCAAGGTCGCGACGCCCGCGAATGCGAAGCCGGGCGACTTGGTGACGTTCACGATATACTACAACAACACCGGCTCCGTCGCTGCGGGCACCGTCACGATTCACGACACCCTTCCGAACGGCTTGGACTACGTGAGCGCGTCGCCGGCCGCGACGTGGACGGACGGGCGGACCTTCTACTGGAACCTCACGAACGTGGCGCCGGGCGCGCACTCCCTCACCCTCGCCGCGCGCGTCAACGCGAGCTTCACGGGATCGCAGCTCGTCAACTGGGCGTTCCTGAACTACACGACCGTCGGCGGTTTCGCGCTCATCGGGAGCCAGTCGTCCGTGATCGTCGCCATCCCCGAGCTCTCGGACATGATCTTCGTGGCGGCCGTACCGATGCTCGTCATCGGCCTGAAAATCCGAGCGAAGCGCCGGTCCGAATAGGGAGTGGCTGACAGCGTTCCATGGATCGGCGGCCGTTAGAACGGCACGTTTCGCCGTCCACCACAAGGATGGACGGCTAGCGTACCTAGGTCGCCGGCCCAAGCCCTCCTCAAAGGAGGGCAGGCTTCCCACGGGCTCGCGCACCGTAGTACCGCAGGGAACGTGGGCGGGCTTAACTTCCGGGTTCGGGATGGG
>DASWDU010000014.1 GCA_036395115.1 Thermoplasmata archaeon
CGGCGCCTTCATCGCCGAGGACGCGACGACGTGCCCGAAGTGCGGCGTCGAGTTCGAGAAGGACATGGCGAAGTGCTCGAACTGCCAGGCGTGGATCCCCGTCGACGTGAAACAGTGTCCGGAGTGCGGCGTCGAGTTCGCGACCGGGCAGGTGGAGATGGCGGGCTACCAGGAGAAGATGCGTGTGCAGTACGACGAGGTCGTTGGCAAGCTCAGGGACGAGGCGTCCCGCCAGCTCGGCCGGTCCCTGTCCGACCGCGAGTTCCAGGAGTGGTGGCGCAAACAGCCCACGTTCGTGACGTTTGAAGACTGGCTCCGGGAGGAAGAGGAGATGCGGAAGATGGGGTCGAGGCCCTGTCCCGTGTGCGGCACCTTGAACTCGGTGACGGCCAAGGTGTGCCACAAGTGCGGCTCGCTCATGCGGGACCAGCGCCCGCCCGGCGGTGGCGGCGGAGGCGTCGCGGTGGTCACGCCAACGGCGCGGCGTCCCGCCGCTCCCGCGGCGGCATCGTCGGAAGCGCCTTCAGGCTCCCAGGCCGCGCCCGTTGCGCTTCCCGCCGCCGCACCTCCTGCTGGCACGGAGGTCATCCCGCGCCGCGTGATCCGCAAGCCGGTGTCCGCGCAACCGGTCGTCCAACGGAGGATCATCAAGAAGACGGTCGAGAAACAGGAAGATCAGGGCTCCGAGAGCCAGTCGAGTGGCGAGAAGTCCTCGGAAGACGACCTGTGAGTCGGCCTCCTTGCGGTCAAAGCGCGCTACGGGCGTCCTGCGGTTCGGCGTGTCCCGCACGAATCCGGAAAGACGATGGACCTGCCGGTCCCTCCGCTGCTCCGTGGAGCTTCCTCGCGCCGCGTGGATCGTCGCGCTCCTGATCGTGAGCCTCGCCCTCGAGGTCCCCGGTTCGATCGCCGCCGTCGCGGCCGTGTGACGCAGGCGAAGTCCTTTATGGGCCCGCGCGATGCGGCGGGGGATGCGGCAGGAGGATCGGAGGGTCGTGGCCCTCCTCGCGTTCCTCCATGGCGCGGTCCATGCGAACGTCTTGGCGATTCCGGTTTTCCTCCTCGCATGGCGCACCGAGTTCCAGGCGGACGACGTGACTTTGGGTTTGCTCGCGTCGATCGCGTACGGCGGATACGGCATCGGCAGCGTGCCGTTCGGATTCTTGGCGGATCGCCAGTTGCCACAGCGGCTGCTCGTCCTCTGCGGTCTCGGGACGGCCGCGTCTCTTGCCGGGATCACCGTGAGTCCGTCCATTCCAACGCTCGCGATCGGACTCGGGACGCTCGGGATGTTCTCCGGAATCTACCATCCTACGGGGCTGTCCGTGATTTCGCGGACCGTCCTCGAGCAGGGTCGCGGAATGGGCTGGCACGGGATGGGCGGGAGCGTCGGGATCGCCTCGGGCCCCGCGGCGGTTGGCGCCGTGCTCGCGTTCGGCGGGTCATGGCGTTTGGCCGCGGGCGCGCTCATCGTGCCCCCGCTCATCGCGACGGCGCTCCTGCTGGCCCAGCGGCTTCCCTCGACGGCCGCCGAGCCATTGGCGGATCCACGGAGGGCCCTGCGCGGACTCTTCACGCTCCCGTACGTCCGGATCTTGCTCGTCTACATGTTCGCAGGGTTCGCCTACCAGGGCGGCCTGACGTTCCTGCCGCGATTCGTGGGTGCGAGGGTCTTCGCCGTTGCGCTCGGCCTCGGCGCGATCGGCCAGATCCTCTCGGGCACGTTGGCGGACCGAACGCGTCCGGACCGCATCCTGTTCGGCCTGAGCTTGGTCGCGGCGGGCATTCTGCTCGCCCTTGCGCTCCTCCCGGCATCCGGCGCCTTCACCGTGGCAGCGCTGGCGTTCGGCTTCGTCCTATTCTCTCTTGAGCCGCTCCAAAACACTCTCGTCACGCGCGAGGCCCCGCGCCCCCTCCGTGGCCTCGCCTTCGGATTCGCGTTCTTGAGCGTCTTCGGCGTCGGCTCACTCGGGGCCGTGCTGGCGGGCTGGATGCTCGCCCAAAACGCCGCGGCGAGCCTCTTCGCGGTGCTCGGAGCGTGCCTGGCCGTCTCCGGAGGCATGTCCCTCGGAGTGCGCGGCGCGCGATCGTCGTAGGCGGGATCTTACGATGCGGGCAGGGCGACGCCCTGCGCCTGCAGCGTCTCTCGGACGATCTTGATCATGCCGTCCGGGTCCCGGTAGTACGACGAGACGATCTTCGCGACGTCGCGGTAGTTCTTGATCTCCATCCGCTTCATGTAGTCGAAGAGATCCAGACGGCGCTTGACTTCCTGTTCCATCCGCCGCTGGTTCCAGTTCCGCGCGAGGGAGATCTTCTCGTAGACGTACGAGTGGCCGGAGTAGTTGAACGTGTCATCCGCCGGGTTCCAGGTGTACGCGGAGTTCGTGATCAGCTCGTTCGACTCCGGGTCCGTGCCGACGACCTCGACGATCGCCTTGACGCGGCGGGTCATGTCCGTCCCGACCTTCACCTGCGCCTGCAGCAGGACGATATCGAGCGCCGCCACGAGGGCGCGCGGCAGGTTGATCGGATCGTTCTCGAGCCGGTGGACCATCGCCTGCACGTCGTCCGCGTGGAACGTCGTGTAAGCGGACTTGCCGGTGGCCATCGCTTGGAACACCACGAACGCCTCGGGCCCACGGACCTCACCGATCATCATGTACTGCGGTCGCTGCCGGAGGGCGGCGGTCAGGAGGTCGAACATGTCGATCTCGCCTGCGGGCTTGCCCGTGACGTGCGACTTGCCGCCGAAGCCCGCGCGCGTGAGGAGGGGCACCCAGTTCTCGTGCGGCAAGTTCAGCTCGCGCGTGTCCTCGATGGACACGATTTTCATCTGGGGCGGGATGAACAGGAGGATCGCATTCAGCGTCGTCGTCTTGCCCGACGCGGTGCCGCCGCAGATCAGCATCGACTGCCCGTTCTCGATCGCGAGCCACATGTACGCCATCATCTCGGGCGACATCGTCTTGAATCGCACGAGGTCGAGCGGGGTGAAAGGGTTCTCCCGGAACCGCCGGATCGTGAACGAGGAACCGCGCTTCGTGACGTGCATCCCAAGGGTCGCCTGAAGTCGCGAGCCGTCGGGAATCGTCGCGTCGAGCATGGGCTTGGCGACGGAGATGTGCTTGCCGGACCGCTGGGCGAGCCAGATCACAAACGAGTCGAGCTCCTCCGCATTGTCGAACTTCAGGTTCGAGGGGATGGAGCCGTACTTGCGGTGGTAGATGTAGAACGGCACGTTCACGCCGTCGCAGGAGACGTCCTCGACTTGGACGTCCGTCATGACGACGTCGATCGGCCCGTACCGCATGAAGTCCCGGTACACGAAGTACATGACGCGCTCCTTCGACACCGGGTTCAGCTCGACCCCGAGTTCCCGTAAGAGGCCGTCGACGATCCGCCGGAGGTAGTTCTGCTTCTGCTCCTTGTCCGCATCGTCGAGCATCTCGAGATTCTCGACGAGGATCTCCTTCAAGACCTCGAGCAGCTCCGATTCCTCCTCGAGGAGCTTCGGCTCGATCGCCTCGTAGAAGTACTCGTTCGCCATCGTGTCGTACAGGATCCGGACGTAGGAGAAGTTCTTCAGGATCGGCTGGATCTCGATCTCGTTCATGTTGCGTCGGACGATCTTCGGGATCGTGGTGATCTTGCCGAGGGTCGTCTCCTCGATGCTGCTCACCTTCGGCGCCTTGACCTTCACGCCCTTCTCGCCGAGCAGTTTGCTCAAGTAACGTCGCTTCGCGGAGTCGAACGCCTTGCGCGTCGGCTTCTTCTGCTTCGCTGCCTGCGCGCCGGCTGGCTCGCTCTGCCCCGCGTACTCTTCCTGCATCGATTGGGCCATTCGGTCACCTCAGATGATCAGGAACGCTACGAACCCGATTAGCAGCATGACGAAACTGTGGCGCAGTCCGTTCGGGATGCTGCCGGTGTCCAGGACTCCCGCGAGGATGCCATCACCCAGGCCGTGCACGATTATTGCGATGAAGAACGCGAGGCGGATGCTCGCCACGACGCCAACCAAGTCCGTTGCCAAGGGGCTCGCCACGGCCGTCCCTGTCTGGCCCAAGGCGTTGCTCGCCTCGAGCATCTTCGGCAGGAACGTCACGTTCAAGATCCAGATCGTGACGAGGAACACCATGAACGAGATGTAGATGACCGCGATGTACGTGGACATTGCGATCCGCCGCTCGTCTTCCGTCAGCTGGTTCTCCTTCGTGTCGTGGCTGACCATCGTCAGGACGTCGGCGACATCGCCCCCCGCGTCAGACGACTTCACGATGATCGCGATGACCCGCTGCACCATGGGGGTCTTCACGCGCTCCGAGAAGAGACGGAGCGCCTCCGTCGCCGGGACGCCCCAGCTGATTTGGGCCGCCATCTTCTTGATTTCCGGCGTGAGCTTGCCGTAGCGCCCTCCCGAGGAGACCACGATGGCCTCAGCGAGGGTCATGCCGAACCGCCCGGCCTCCGCCACGTCGCGAAGGAAGTCTGGGAGGCGGCGCTCGATCAGCTTGATCTCCCGCTGCTTCTTCGCGAGGAAGAACCCGTACGGACCGATGAACCCGAGGGTTCCGACGACCATCCAATAGATGAAGCGCTCCGCGGGCGATTGATCCGCGCGGAAGCCCAGGTTCACCGAGTTGATCAGGTTGAGGAATCCGACGAAGCCAAAGAGGACGAGCAGCACCGAGCTGAGGGCGATGATCGCTTGGCGCCGGTCCGCCTTCTCGTTCAGCCGCACACGGGCCTTCTCGAGTTCCACGTTCGCCATGTGTCAGCTCTCCTGTTCCATGTTCCAGATGACGAAGATAAAACCGAACTGGCTCATCGGAATCATAAGGCCGACGACGACGTACAATAGGAGGAGGACGAACCCTGAGCCGGTCTTGCTGATGAGTGCCATGATGGCCATGATCACCACGAGGAACAGGGGGAAGGCCACCACGACGGTCACGAACGACTCGGCGAGCATCCCGAGCGTCTCCATCCTCTGCCGCATCCCGAGGCGGTCTTCTTTCTCGAACTGCTCCGCCTTCACGAGGAAGTACGGCTTGAGCTGGCCGCCGCTCGTGGACGTCGTCACCACGCCTTGCAGGAAATCTTGGAATTTCGAGGACGGGGAGCGCTGGGCCGCCTTCCGGATGGCGGTCAGGATGTCCACGCCGAGGAGCTCCGTGTCTCGGGTGATCCATTCCGCCTCCTTGGCGACCTCGCCGTAGACGGTCTGCTTCGAGAGTTCCTTGAAGATCACGTCCACGGGCACATCGGCGGAGGCCATCGCGGAGATGAACGACATGGCGCCGGAGATCTTCTTGTCAATCTTCCGGCCGCGCTTCTTCGCCATGGAGGCCGCCTTGCCGTGGTACCCGACCGGGAGCCCGAAGTAGTACATGGAAGAGAAGAAGATCGGCAGCGCAGCGACGAGGCCGAGGGTGATGACCAGGGTCATGATGTCGATCCGGAGGATGAACAGGAAGATCGAGGCGATGAACGCCGCCACGACGGCCCCGACCGCGGCGAACGTCGTGTTCATCCAGGCGACGGCCAGGTACTCCTCGGGCCGCAGCCGGATGTGTGCGCTGAGTAGGTTGTCCTCGAGTTCGGTATCGTCCCGTTTCCGGGTCTGAACGAATTTCCCGAACATCCGCCAGGCGACCTGCTCCTTCGGCGAAAGGCTCACGTTCACTGGCTTCGCGCCTTTCGGCAGCTTGACCATGTGGTGGCCCTTGCCGGCCTCCTCGCCGGGGCGGAATCGCTTCGTCTTCGTGAGCGTGCCGCGGGTCTCGAGTTTCTCAAAGGCGGAGCTACCCAACGGTCTCACCTCCCGCTTCGACGGCCTTCATGGCGCCGTGATCGGCCCAGCCCATCTCGTCGCGGAGGCGCTTCGCCGTCTCTTCCGGATATTGGTAGTACTGGACGACGATCTTCGCGATCTCGCGGAAGTCCACCATCCCCTTCTGGACCATGTAGTTGACAATGTCGATTCGGCGCTGGAACTCCGCTTCCATCTCCTCGTGGGTCATGTTCTTCATTTCCATGATCTCGTCGAAGAGGAACGAGTGCCCCTTGTATACGAACGTGTCCGTCGCCGCATCCCACTCGTACACCGTGTTCGTGATCAGCTCGTTCGTCTCCGGCTCGAACCCGACGAGTTCGACGACTTGCTTGATGCGCCGGACGATCGAATCGCCGATTCGCGCGTGCGTCTGGATGATGACGAAGTTGAGGGCGGTGAGCAGGATACGCGGCGTGTTGATCGGCGGGTTCTCCAGCCGGTTGACCATCGACTTGACCGAGTCCGCGTGCATCGTCGACATGGTCGGGTGGCCCGTCGCCATCGCCTGGAACATCGTGTAGGTCTCCGCGCCGCGGACCTCTCCTACCAGGATGTAGTTCGGCCGCTGCCGCAGCGCCGCGCGCACGAGGTCGTACATGTCGATCTCGCCGCCTGCCTTGCCGTCGGCTCCGCGCTCGCCGACGCCGGATCGCGTCGTGCCGGGGATCCAGTTCTCGTGGGGCAGGTTGATCTCCCGCGTGTCCTCGATCGACACGATCTTCGCGCCCGGCCGGATGAAGAGGCCCGCGCTGTTGAGCGTCGCCGTCTTCCCGCTCGCGGTGCCGCCGCAGACCATCATGGATTTGCCGTTCTCGACCGCGACCCAGAGGTACGCGACCATCTCCGCGCTCGCCGTGCCGAACTTCACGAGCTCCGTCGGCGTGAAGGGCTTCTCCTTGTACCGCCGGATCGTGAACGAGGAGCCGCGGGTCGTGACCTCGTGGCTGTACGTCGCCTGGACGCGGTGGCCCTCGACCGACGTGCCGTCGAGGATTGGATTCGCGACCGAGATCTGTTTGGCGCAGCGCTGGCCGAGCATGACCACGAACGAATTCAGAGCGTCGTCGTCATCGAAGATGACGCTCGTCTTGATCGATTCGAACTTCTGGTGGAAGATGAAGAGCGGGATGCCGGTGCCGTCGCAGGAGACGTCTTCAATCCGCAGGTCGGCCATGAGGACGTCCACGGGACCATATCCGACGAAGTCGCGGATGATGTAGTAGACGATCTTGTCCTTCGAGGCGGGCTCGAGGCGCAGGCCGCGGGACTTGATGAACGAGTCGACCGCCTCCTGGAGGTACTCCTTCTTGTCCTTCTCCGCCATCTTGTCCCACTCGTACTCGAGGGTGCGGTTCAGGGAGTCTTTGATCATGTCTAGGAACTCCTTCTCCCGCGCGTCGAGCTGCGGCTCCCAGACCTCGTAGACATACTCCGACCGGTCGTGGTCGTAGACGACGCGGGAGTAGGTGAGCGGCTCGCGGATCGGGAAGACCTCAATCTCCTCGAGGGTGTCGCGCGTGAGGTTCGGGATCCGGGTGAGATACGATCCTCGCGTCCCGGACCACTCCGCCTTCTGCTGGATCGCGCCTCTCGGCATCATGACCTTTCGTTGCTTCGGCGTGTGTGGTCCCCCCTCAGAACTGCACGTTCTGCGTGTTCTCTCCGACGCCGACCTGGACCTGCGCGTGCTGAAGGCGGAAGACGCTCAGGGGCATCACGAGGGCGTTGTTGTGGATCTCGAGCCGCAACGTGTACAGCCTCGTCGTCGGATTGAAGCTCGAAGTGATCTTGTAGACCGTCAGGAGCCCGATCTTCGCCGTGAAGGACTGGTCGAGCGGCGTCGACGTGTAGGTGCCGCCCAGCTTCAACGCGTCCGCGAGGGTCTGGTTCAAGAACGCGTACCACGCCAGTCCATACCTCGAGGTATGGTTGATCCAGACGACCGCGTTGCTCGCGAAGCCGCTGTAGTCCTGTCGATCGAACGAGAACACCTGCGTGTTCACGACCTCCGTGCTCGTGCCGGTGATCGAGCCTGCGCCGTAGAGGCTGACGAGCCCGAACGAGATGTCGAGCGAAGTGTTCGTCTTGACGACGGCGAATGTCGGCTGGGCCCGGATGACCTGGCCGTCGTTCTGGTAACGGATCACGGCGCCGTTCTCATAGGCGATACGCTGCGGCACGTAGTATCGGTTCGCAACGTCCAGGTCGATCGTGCCATTCGACTGCTCGCGGACGGGGGTGCTGACCCCCCGGATCACATAGTTGAACTGGACGGTGAACGCGCCCGAATCGGGGCTCGACTGGAGCATGCCGAGTGTGGGGGCGGCGAAGATGGGGACTCCATCGACCCCGAGGCCGACGGCGGACGATGCGGTCGTGGGGATGTAGAACGTGCCCGCGTTCCGGGCCGACTGGGCCGCGAGGGTTTGCAGATCGATTGACCCTTTGACGGTGCCGAACTGTCCGAGGGCGTTGTTCATGTGCGACGCCTCGGAGTCTTTCATCCACACGGGGACGTACTGGTTGACGATCAAACTGAGGAACGTGAGGAAGACGAGGAGCGCCATGATCGTGCCGACCGTCGAGGCGACCCCCCGTTCATCCGACCGAAGCTCGCGGATCAGAACACGCATGGATTCACCCGAGGAGAATCCTCCGTATACATTCTGTCGGCCCATCCCGGGTGACGCTATTTATAGGTGTCGCGCTGAAAAGCTGACCTTGAGAATACGTCGATTTTCTCCATGAAATGGGCCTTCATTTTGACGGCGAATTTCGACCTCATTTTTCGAGACGGTCGGACGGTTCAGCGGGCCCGTTTCGACCGCCGACGCGCCGCCGCGTAGACGAGCGACGCCTCGCCCGCCATGAACCGTTTCATCCCCTCGATCGACGCGTATTCGTTCGGCGCGTGGGCTCGGGATCCGTGTCCGAGGCCCGTCGAGACCCACGGCAGCTTCAGGTACTCGTCGAACGCGAACGCGGGCATCGTGCCCCCGCTCGACGGCCAGATCTCCGGATCCTTCTCGTGCGACTCGACCGCCTCGATCGCCGCCTTCACGATCCACGAGTCCGGATCGGTCTTCGCGGGGCCGTACGGCCCGTGCACCTCGATCCGGAGGTCTCCGAAACCCCGTTTCTTCAGGTGGGCCCCCAGCTTCCGGAGGGTGCCATCGACCGTCATGTCCTTCACGAGCCGGATGTCGATCTTCGCGTACGCCTCGTGCGGCAGGACCGTCTTCGTGCCGCCGTGGTCGATGTACCCGGAGTAGATGCCACAGATGTTGACGGTCGGCTCGAACAGGTAGGTCCGAAGGAGCTTGTCCTTCGGCCGGTCGTACTTGAACTTCGCCGTTCGTTCCTCTTTCAGCCACGCGTTCGGATCAAACCGCTTCGCGAGCGCCTTGATCATCGCGATGTCCCTCTTCGTCGGCGGCACGACGTCGTCCCAGATGCCGTCGATCACCGGCCGCTGGTCCCGGTCGACGAGCGTGTTCAAAGCCTGCAGGAGCCGCCAGACGGGAGACCCGATCCACACCGCATTCGAACTGTGGATCTCGCTGTCCATCGGGCCCCCGGCTTGGGGGTTGCCGCGGGACCAGATCGTGAGGTAGAGACAGCCCTTCACGCCCAGGTAGATCGTCGGCACGCCGCGCAGGTCTTCCGAGTAGTCGTTCGCGAATGCGCCGTCCGCTCGGAGCTCGCGTCGGTGCGTCCGGATGAACTCGATGAAGTTCGCGCTGCTGATCTCCTCTTCGCCCTCGGCGAGGATCTTCAGGTTCACGGGCATCTCGTCGACGTCGCGGATCGTCTTCCACGTGAAGAGGTGATTCGACAGGGCCCCCTTCGAGTTCGTGGCGCCTCGGGCGATGATCGCCTCGCCGACCTCGGGGACCTGCCGGATCTCCGCCGCGAACGGCGGTGATGTCCAAGCCTTCAGATCGCCGACCGGCTGGACGTCGTACATCTCGTACTCGACGAGCGTCACCGGGGCGCCGACATCGAGCTCGCCGATCACGAGCGGATGGCCGCCTCTCGACCACATCTGGGTCTTGCACCCGATTTCCGCCATCATCGCGCGGACCGTCTCGGCGCAATCCTGGACGCCCTCGCCCGTCGCACTGACGGACGGTTGGCGAAGCAAGGCCCGCGTGGATTCGAGCGCTTGCGGAAAGCGCGACTCCAAGGCGCGGTAGACTTCGTCCGGAGCGGGTCGCTGCATCGGAGTTGGCAACGTGCGTCATCGGATAAGGTTTCACGCGTTCGAGGGCCGCATCGCGTCCGACGTCGTGCTCGAATGGCGTCCCGAAGACCGCGAGGCGAGGGCTTTGTACCTGATCTACGTCGGCATTTTGCTCCGCGATTTCGAGCGCCGGTTCCGGTTGGTTCGATGCCTCTGCAGGTCCACTGACCCGACCGTTCCGGCGGTTCGCGGAAAACTATTTCTCCTGCAGCCTGATGGTCCGCGCACGCCGCGGTAACTCAGTTTGGGAGAGTGCGAGACTGAAGATCTCGAAGTCGCCGGTTCGAGCCCGGCCCGCGGCACTTTCTCCGGTGGATGTGCAGCAACCTTTTTACCGCGCGGATCCTTCGTCGGCCGTCCCGCCTTAGCTCAGCCTGGTCAGAGCGGGTGACTGTAGAGCGCTCCCGTGCACACGTGCGCGGTGCCCGCTGCCATCATCAGGCCCCCGGTTCAAATCCGGGAGGCGGGATCTCCTTATTTCCACTCCGCCAGGATGTCCGCGATGCGGCGAGGGTGACCTCGCGAGGTAGGCGGGATTATCTTCGTCGTCCCTCGGCTCGCTCCGTCTTGAGCCATAGGGACGCAAGGACGGCAACAAGCGCGACGGCCACCGCGAGCCACAACGGGGCCACGACGATCCCGAGGGCGCCGTCGAGGGACCACGCCCCGGCGCCGAGGAAGACGAGCGCTACGGCGGTGGCCAGGTAGGAGAGGTCCAGCTCGTATCCGAGGACGAGCTTCTTGCCCATTTTGGTCCGGGAGAGAATCGTCGTGCCGACCATCTCCAGAGCGATGAACGTCGCCGCCACCTGCGTGAGGAAACCCACGACGAGCCCCAGCCCCCCAAAGAATTCGAGGGCGCCGGCCGTCAAGGTCAGTGGGGCGGGGACTCCGAGGCGCTCCATGTACGCGATCGTCTGAGTGCGTTTCTCGGAATCGAAGACCTTCGGGAACCCGTGGACCATCATGATGGCCCCCAGGAAGACTCGGAGCACGAGAGCCGCCACATCGGTCGATCCAGGGAACCAAACCGTGCGGATCCGCCTCCTCGAGGATGCGCGACTTCCACTTGAACGGCCGACCCTTATGGTCTTTTCGCTTCAGCGGCACTCGGGACGGGGCTTGCCGGCCGACCGGTTGCCGCGGAATTCATTACTCGCGGACGCAATGGGCGGGGCGGTGGGTCGATGGACAAGAAGGCGAAGAAGGCCGTCCTGCAGATGATTCCATACGGCGCATACGTCGTCGGGACGAAGACGGACGAGGGGTCGGACCACTTGATGTTCGGCACGTGGCTGATGCAGACGTCGTTCAAGCCGCCGCTCGTCGCGTTCGCGCTCTCCGAGGACAGCCGTACGCTGGCTCACGTTCGCCGATCGAAGGCGTTCGCGGTCTCATTCCTCGCGGACGGCATGAAGGAGATCGCGGAGAGCGTCGTCGATGGCTCGTTCGAGAAGGTCAAGACGGATTACACCCCCTCCGGCCTGCCCGTGGTGAACGGCGGCGCAGGCTGGATTGAGTGCAAGACCGTCGACATCTTGGACCGCGGGGACCATCGGATCGCCCTTGCGGAAATCGTCGAGGTCCACCAAGGGCGCGGTAAGCTGATGCCCCTCGATGGCCTGAAGTGGCACTACGGCGGCTGAGTCACTCCCGATCGCGCCGCCCTCGGAGTTCAAGAACCGCGGTTCCATTCCCGACGCCATGGCCGGATTTCCGGAGATCGTCCGCCGACTTCCCGAGGCGGAAGCGTCGCTGCGTGGTATTACGCTCCGCCTGTTGCAAGGGCCAACCGCCTGCGTCACGTTCGTCGAGGCGATGCAAGACTCCGAGGTGCCGGAACACGCTCACGGTGCCCAGTGGGGAATCGTCGTCGCGGGCGAGCTCCTCTTGACGATCGGAGGGAAGACGCGCGTCCTGGCGCCCGGGGAGGAGTACTTCGTGCCGGCCGGAGTCCCTCATTCGGCGAAGCTCAAGGCGGGCGTGAGGGTCATCGATTTCTTCGACGATCCGAACCGGTACCGAGCGCGGAAGTCGTGAGCCGCGGAGTCGTCAGTCGACGCGGCCGCGCTTCACGAGCGGATCGTCGAGGAACCGTGCGAGCGCGCGGTCGACTTGTTCCGGGACTGAGAGCGAAGGTTCCCCCGTTGCCGCGAAAACTTGGGGGACCGCCGGTCGGCGGACTGCGACCGCGCGGGCCGTCCGCTCCGCTGTCATGACGAGGGCGGCGGACAACGCTGCGGCCACCACGATGATGAGGAACAGCAGGTCCGTGACGAACGACGCTTCGGTAGGCCCAATCACGCCGATTTCGATGGCGTAGAGGATGAGGACCGTGTCCGTCATGCCCCGGCCGACGGTCGCCCGCAAGATGCCGGCGTCTAAGGGAGGCAGTCTCCAGACTCGCGCGAGGCCGATCGAGGAGGGCAGCCGGGAGAGATAGAAGACCAGCCCGAACGCGATCGCGCCGAATAAGACGGTCTCCGTGATGCCTGAGAGGGTGACGCGGAGTCCGAGGTAGAGGAAGAAGAACGTGCGCAGAAGGAACACGAGTTCGCGGTGGAACTCTTGGAGGCCTCGGGACCCCGGCGCCCCAGGTTGCGGGGCGAGCAGGACGCGTCGGTGGCCCAGGACGAGCCCGAACACGAACGCGGCGAGGCCGCCATTGCCGCCGAGCAACCCTTCCCCCACGGCGTACAGGAAGACGGCGAGCGCGACCGAAGTCATGAAGGCGAAACTCCGGGGCCGCGGACCGCGGACCGCTCTTGACCACCCTTCCCCCACCAGGTACGCGACGATCACGGTCGCGCCGACATCCATGAGGAACGGGGCCCACGCCAACGAGCCGGCGGGATCGGTCGGAAGGCGGACGAGCAGGAGGACCAGGATCGTCGCGACGATGTTCCCCATCACCCCCTCGACCGTGAGCGTGAAACGCGTGCGCGTCTCCACCCCCGCTTCGGGGCAGGACGCTCAGAACAATCGTCGCGCTCGGCCCGCAAAATGCCAGGGCGAGGATGATAGCGGTCGTCGAGGAGAGCTGCAGTAGCTAGGTGGCGACCAGCCATGTGCCCGCGATCGACAGCGCCATCGCCGCGGCCGTATGCGCCGCAGTGACCGCCCAGATCCCGCCCATCCCCCGCACATGGAGGACGAGCCCTCCCTCGAACAAGATGAAGGCGAGCGCGACGCTGGTGAGGATCGGGGCGACGGAGGCGAGGGACGCGCGCGGATCGAGGGCGCCGAGGGGGAGGAGCCCGGATCCGAGGAGGAGCCCCAGCGCCATCAGGATGAAGTAGTCTGGAACGCGGAACCGATCGAAGATCTGCGCCGCCGCGAAACCGAGCAAGACGAGCGACGCGCCGGCGAGGAGGAAGACCCACGGGTCCGCCATCGCACGGCGTCGAGAGGGCTTGTCGAATTTAAAGGTCGTCCCGTGCGTATCTCTCGAACGAATACGTGGCGAACCGTCGGCGTGCCGAGCGGGAGACGCATGCGCTTCCGCGCGCCGTTTGTCAAGTCGTCCCCGCGACAAATCTATTAATACGCTCGCGGCCGTTGAAAGCCGTCAGACAAAGGTCCGACTGGCGGGCCTTGGTGGGATGGGCATGGGACTCCTTCGTTGGCTCCTCTGGCCGCTCCGGACCGATCGGAGGGCGGAGGAACGCAATCCGCCCCGCCGCCGGCACACGTCGAAGGGGATGCGGGAGAGCCATCGTCCCGGCGTCTACCGGATCGAAGTGGACGGAGAGGCGAGCCGGTTCCACGGCGACGGGCCGCCGTTCTCCTTCTGGTCGTCCTCCCGGATCATCCTCATCCTCTCGTTCCTGCTGTGGTGGGTCCAGCCGGCCGGCCCGATGATTGCGGGCTTCGTCGGCGGACGTCGCTCCGGCTCCCCGATGAAAGGCGTGACGGCGGCGCTCCTGCCCGTCCTCACGATCTACGTCGCGAACGCGGCGTACGCGCATAACTTCGCGTCCCGGCAGATCGACTTCGTCGGCTCCATCCCGCTGGTCCTGAGCGACGCGGTCTCGAGCATCCTGCCGTTCCTCCTGCCGTACAAGGAGTTCATGGTCGCGTACATGCAAGGCTTCGTCCAGGCCCTGACCACGACGTTCGGCATGGGGACGAACGGCTACCTCATGGTCATCATCTTCGCGTACATCGGCGGCTTGATCGCGGAGCAGACGCGACGGGAGCTGACGTTCGGCTCCGGCACCGGATCTTCGGTCGGCGTGAATCTCGTGCAACCGATCCTCGGCGCACGGCCGTACGTCGACGATGAGGAAGAGCCGTACGATGACGACGAGGAGGTCGTCCGATCGCGGCACCCGATCCGGGCGCGCGCCCGCGGCCACGCACGCCCCATCGTCGTCCCCGAAGCCCGTCGGCGGCATCGCGGGCGCTTGGACCGCTTCGATGATTATCGCGAAGTCCCGGCGGAAGTGCTCGACACGCAGGGCGGTCGGCACGCGACCCGCCTCCGTCGTCGTCTGGACGACGACGAGGAAGAAGAGGACGACGAGCGCGAGGTCGTCGAGGTGCACCTGCATCGCTCCGGTCGCGTCCACGAAGACGATCGGCGGGCCCGCCATCACCGCGCCCGCGAGGAGCCGGACGAAGACGAGGACGATGAGCCGCGCGAACGGGAGAGTCGCCCTGCGCGGCTCCGAAGCCAAGCGGAGGAGCGCGCGATTCAGCGATTCGTCGAGCGCGCGCTGAAGAATTACGAGCACTGAATTTCGATTCGCGGAGTTGCGAGCGACAACTTTTTTACCGAACGGTCCTCTGACTCTATCCGCCCCGAATGTTCTGTCCGAAATGCGGCTCGCTCATGTTCCCCACGAAGGGGAGGGTGCATTGCAACTCGTGCGGGTACGAGCGGTCCCTGTCGGGCAAGGATTCGAACGTCGCGCCAGTCGCGCGCGCGGGGAAGGAGAAGCCCGCGGAGACGCTCGTCCTCGACGAGATCACGGAGACGCTCCCGAAGACGCGCGTCGAGTGCCCGAAGTGCGGTCACTACGAGGCGTTCTGGGTGATGCGGCAGACGCGCGCGGCGGACGAGCCGACAACGCGGATCTACCGGTGCGTGAAATGCGGGCACACGTGGCGAGAATACTGAGCGATTGTCTGCCGAGCATCCGGTCCCGGGGCCGTGCGTCCGCGCGACCGGAACGACGCGGCGGGCCGAAGGCCCGGGAACCTTTATAATCGTCGATAGGATTGCGGACCGAAATTCATGGGGGAGCGCGAATTGTTCGAGGCCAAGGTCAAGGCGGACGTTCTCAAGGAGATCGTCGACGTTGTATCGACGCTCGTCGATGAGGCGAAATTCAACGTCGGCAAGGACTCCGTCATCGTCAAGGCCGTCGACCCCGCGCACGTCGCGATGGTCGATCTCTCGCTCGACCGAGGGGCCTTCGAGGCGTTCAAGGCGGACGAAGGCGAGCTCGGGATCGACATGGACAAGATGAAGGAGATCCTGCGTCTGGCGAAGGCCGGCGAGACGATCTCCGTGAGCCACGACGAGGACAAGAACCGGCTCGTCGTGACGGTCGGCAACACGACCCGGCGGATGGCCCTCGTCGACACCGCGGGCATGAGCGACCCGAAGGTGCCGAGCCTGAACCTCCCCGCGAAGGTCGTCGTGCGGACGGACGAGTTGCGCCAGGCGATCCGTGCCTCGGAAAGTATCAGCGACCACATTGCGCTCAAGGCGTCGCCGGACGGATTCGAGATCGCGTCGGAGGGTGACACCGACAACGTGTCCCATATGGTCGCGAAGGACCTCCTCGAGGAGCTGCAGGCGAAGGAAGCGGTCCGGTCCCTGTTCCCGCTCGACTACTTTTCGAACATGGTGAAGGCGATCAGCTCCGCGCCGAACGTGACGCTGTACCTCGGGTCCGACTATCCCGTCAAGATTGAGTTCAAGATCGCGGGCGGCAAGGGCGATGTGCGCTTTCTCCTCGCGCCTCGGATCGAGTCGTCCGATTAGAGGCTCGTAGGGGACACCGCGGGCCCGCAGCATCAAACCGAACGATGCCCCCGCACGGCGAGCCGTCGAACATCGGCCAAGCGTCGGAATCGACGGATCACCCGAGGGTCAGACGCCGAACGCGAGACGCAGGAGCGCATACGCGGCCATCCCCACGCCCGCAGAGGCGGGGATCGTGATGATCCACGCCCAGACGATTCGGCGAGCGACGCCCCATCGGACCGCGGACAGACGCTTCGTCGCCCCGACACCCATGATGGCCGATGCGATCACGTGGGTCGTGCTCACCGGGATGCCCGCGAGGGCGGTGGTCGCGAGGGCGATGCCGCCTCCGGTCTCCGCGGAGAACCCCTGCCACGGCCGGAGGGCCGTCACCCGCTGCGACATCGTCCGGACGATCCGCCACCCGCCGAAGAACGTGCCGAGGGAGATTGACGCGTGGGCCCCGAGGATCACCCAGAAGGGGACGCGGAACTCTCCCGTCGCGGGCCCCCACGGCGGCCCGATCGCCGCCACGAGGAGAATGAGCGTGATGATGCCCATCCCTTTCTGTGCATCGTTCGTCCCGTGGGTCACGCTGTAGAAAAAGCTCGAAAGGAGCTGAAGCCGCTTGAACTCATGGTTCACCCTCGTCGGCGTGGACCGGCGGAACACCCAGATCGCGGCGACGGAGAGCCCGAAGGCGGAGACGAGGCCGAACAGGGGAGCGGCCACCATGAACACGACGACCTGCACGAGCCCTTTCAGCAGGACTTTCGCGAGGAGGACCGCGGGGATGAGGCCCACGCAGAGCCCCGCGAGGAGGACCGTCCCGGCCGAAGGCCGGTTGTGCCGGAGGATGCTCCAAACGCTGAAGGCCGCGGCGCCGCTTACAAATGCGACCCCCGTGAAGGCTAGGAACAGCATGATGTTCTCCGCGCTCGGCAGGAAGACCGCGCCGACGCCCGCCGCGACGATCGTCGATCCGATGAGGCCTCCGATCAGAGCGTGGCTGCTCGACGTCGGGAGCCCCCAGAGCCATGTGAGGAGGTCCCAGACGATCGCCCCCACGACGCCTCCCATGATCACCGCCATGGCATGGAGGATTTGCGTCTCGGTCATTGAGCCCGCGCCGACGCCAAGCACGCTCGTGTCGATGATCCCTTTTCCGATTGTCTCCGCGATCGCGTTCGTGATGAAGACCATGCCGACGAAGTTGCCGACCGCGGCCATCGCGACCGCCTTTGTCGGTGTCAGGACCTTCGTCGCGACCACCGTCGCGATCGCATTCGCCGCGTCGTGGAAGCCGTTGAAGAAGTCGAAGCAGAACACGACGAGGATCGCGATGACGAGGAGAGCGAGGAGGTCGCTCATCGGGTACCGCGGCCTCCCCGGATTGCGGCCTGGGGGGACATCGGAGCGACCTCGGCGCGTCACTGGTTCTTGGCGACGATGTCGCTGAGGACGTTCGCGACGTCCTCGCACTCGTCCGTCGCCTGCTCGAGCACCTCGGTGATCTCCTTGAACTTGATGATTCGCACCGGGTCCTTCTCGCGGAACAGGGCGGCCACTGCGTTGTTCATGAGGTCGTCTGCGACGTTCTCGAGGCGGTGGACCTCGATTGCAATCCGCTCCACGTCGCGGGCCCGTTTCATGTGGCGGATCATGCCGACGGCGTCCTTCAGGAGGTGCGTCGCGTCCGCGATGACATCGCCGAGGTCCACCATCGCCTTGGTCGGTCGATCGATCTCATAAAGGGCGATCCGGCTTGCCGCCGCCTCGATCATATCGAGGATCGTGTCGAGCGAGGAAGCCAACGCCTGGATGTCCTCCCGGTCAATCGGGGTGATGAAGGTCTTGTTCAGCTCTTCGAACACATCGTGCGTGGTCTCGTCTCCCCAGTGTTCGATGCCCTTGATTTTTCGGCACTTGGCCTGGACGTCGTCGAAGTTGTGCAACACGTCCTTCAACGCGAGCGCGCCCTCGTCGACGGTCGCGGCGAGTTTCTCGAGGAGATCGAAGAACTGCCGCTCTTGAGGGATGATCCACTCCTTCAAACCCACCGCATCACCTCGTGGCCCGTGGCGGCGTACGGTCGAGTTCCTCATTAAGATATTGCCGCGAGGCCGGCGCCGTCGCCGGGTCTCACGATTCGCCCATGTTGACGCCTGACGCCTCGAGCTGCGCGAGCAGCTGCTTCCGCATCTTGCGATTGCCCGCGAAGCCTTTGATCGCCTTGCGGGACGTCTCGTAGTTCCGCAAGAGTTCCTTCACTTCCCGCGGCGAGACGCCGGCGCCTCGCGCGATCCGCTGCACGCGGGACGACTTCACCTTTTTCGGCTCCGTCATCTCCTCGTCCGTCATCGAGTCCATGATGATCTTGAACCGGTGTAGGCGGGCCTGCGTGGATTCCATGTCCGCTTCTTTCATCTTGCCCGCGACGCCGGGGATCAAGGAGGCGAGCTTGCGCATCGGGCCCATGTCCGTGAGCATCTCGATTTGCTCGTACATCTCGTGGAGGGTGAACTTGCCCGCCATGATCTTCTTCGTCAGCGCCTCGGCCTTTTGCGCGTCGATCGCTTCCTGCGCGTGCTCGAGGAGGGTCTCGAGGTCCCCCATGCCGAGGAGCCGCGAGATGAACCGAGGCGGCTCGAACTTCTCGAGGTCGTCGATTTTCTCCCCGACCCCGATGAAGACGATCGGGGCCTTCACCTCCGCGACCGCGGAGAGCGCACCGCCGCCTCTCGCGGTCCCATCGAGCTTGGTCACGATGACGCCGGTGATCGCGACGGCGTCGTGGAACGCCTTCGCCTGCGGCCCGGCCTGCTGCCCGACGGTCGCATCGAGGACGAGGAGCCTCTCGTCGGCTTGGACGGCCTTGCCCACGGACTCGATCTCCTTGATCAAATCCGGTTCGAGCGCGTGCCGACCGGACGAGTCGACGACGATCACGTCGATCGCCTCGAGCGCCTTGACGCCCGCCTTGGCGATCTTGACCGCATCTTTCGCGGCCGGATCGCCGTAGAAGCCCGCGTTGATCTGGGCGGCGAGCTGCTTGAGCTGGTCGTACGCGGCCGGTCGGTGAACGTCCGCCGCGACGAGGCCGACGGACAGCCCCTTCTTCTGGAAGTACTTCGCGAGCTTCCCCGCGGTGGTCGTCTTGCCTTGGCCGTACAGCCCGACGAGCAGGATCCGCTGCTTCTGCAGCGGCACGTCCCGGCTCGTCCCGAGGATCTTGACGAGTTCCTCGTAGATAATCCGGACGACGTGCTCGCGGGGGCTCATGCCCGGAGGCGGCTTCTCTTCCAGCGCACGCCGATGGAGCTCCCTCGTGACCGAGAGGGAGAGCTGGACGTTCACGTCCGCCTGGATGAGCGATCGCTGGATGTCGCGGACGATCTCCTTGATCAGGGACTCGTCGATGTAGCTCGCGCCCGCGATCTTGCGGAGTGCGGCCCGGAGGGAGTCGCCGAGCTTCTCGAGGACCATCGCCGCATGCCAAGGAGGCCTCGGGACTTAAGGTTGACCGAGCGGCTTCGCGGGATTCCACCGAAAGCTATCAATTCGATGCACGCGGTCAGCCCTCCGGGAGACGTCCGGACCGGGGGAGCACCGAGAACGCGGCGGATGGGCTGTACGAAGCGAATCGGATCAAAAAGGGAAGGGAGGGCTAGCCTTGTCAGAAGGGATGGGATGCACTCTAACGAACTAGCCCAAAATTCCCCCGGCAATGTATTCTCGGTGCCGTATTTAACACTTTGTAAAGTGGACTCGGCCGACCCCCGGACCCCATCGTCCCGCCGAGCCCGGAGGACCGGATCCGCCGGATAGACAACGGCAACGGATGCCCCCGCCGATCGGACCGTTTCCGCGGCTCCCTCCGAGAGCCGACCCTGCGCTCGCGACGCTACAGGTAGCCGGATTTCTGGAGGGTCATGAGGTCCTCGGTCGACAGCTTTTCGCCTTTCTTGAACCGCTCGAAGATCATCTCCGCCTCCCGCCTCGCGTCCACCTCGACCGTCGCCTCCGCGGGCATCCCGCGGCTCTTCATCCAGATCCCGTGGATGATCTTGTCGTAGTCGTGGACCTGGCGGATGCGCTCGATGTGCTTGCGGTGCTCCTCGTCGGCGAGCATCTTCGTCTTGATGAACTCCTCCTGCGCATGATCCGCCTCCCGTCGGAGCTCGTCGCTCTGCTCGTACAGCGCCGTCATGCGGTCGTGCTCCTCCTGCGCCTTCTCCGCGAGTTCCGAGACGCGCTTGTGCGCGTCCTCCGCCCGCTCCCGCCCGGAACGGAGCTCATCCCGCATCGTCCGCACGTCCTCGTTCTCTTCGAGGGACTTCTCGAGCTTCTTCACCTCGCCCTGGAGTCGCTGGATTTCCTCGATCAGCGCCCGTTCCTTGTCCACGCTGAGCACCGAGGTCATCTGCCGGAATTCGAGCCGTTTGAGTTCTTGCTGGAGCTTCCCGAGCGGCACGGCGCCGCGGGGCATCTTCCGGCGCTTCAGGTCCGACAGCGCGTCCTGGAGCTCGTTCACCCGTCGGTTGAACTTGTCCCGCTCCTCCTTCGCCGCCTTGACCTGGCCGTTCAACTCGTCCCGCAGGATCCGATGCTGGGTCGCCTCGTCGACGAGGGCCCGCACCTGGGCGTTCAGCGCATCCCGCTTCTCGACCCATTCCCGCGTCTT
>DASWDU010000015.1 GCA_036395115.1 Thermoplasmata archaeon
CGGCGCCTTCATCGCCGAGGACGCGACGACGTGCCCGAAGTGCGGCGTCGAGTTCGAGAAGGACATGGCGAAGTGCTCGAACTGCCAGGCGTGGATCCCCGTCGACGTGAAACAGTGTCCGGAGTGCGGCGTCGAGTTCGCCACGGGCGAGCTCGAGATGGCGGATTACCAGCAGAAGATGCGCCTTCAGTACGACGAGGTCGTCGGACGGTTCAAGGAAGAAGGCTCTCGGCAGCTGGGCCGCAGCCTCTCGGAGAGCGAGTTCCAGGAGTGGTGGCGCAAGCAGCCGACCTTCCTGACGTACGAGGACTGGCTCCGGGAGGAAGAGGAGATGCGCAAGATGGGCTCGCGGCCGTGCCCCACCTGCGGCACGCTCAACTCCGTCACGGCACGGGTGTGCCACAAGTGCGGCTCGCTCATGCGGGACCAGCGCCCGCCCAGCGGTGGCGGCGGGGCCGTCGTCGCGGCCGCGCCCCGGAGGCCCTCGGCTCCCGGACCCGGCACCTCGGAAGGGCAGGGACCGCAGGCCGCGCCCTACGGCGCCCCTCCCGGGACCCCGCCGGCCACAACCGGGCGGCGGTTGTTCCAGAAGTCCGCTGGGGCTCCGCCCGTCGTCCAGAAGCGTGTCGTCAAGAAGCCGCTGGGCGAAGGCCAAGAAGGCACCGAGGGCGCGGAAAGCCAATCGGGCAGCGAGAAATCGGAAGAGGATCTGTGAGATCCCCTTCCCCATTTTCTCGCCGCAACTTCCCGGGGATCGACACTCGACGGAGTTGCCGCGGAGCTTTGAGGCGCCAAGGCACGTAACCGCGCAGAGCGGTTCCCGATCCCGCGGGATCTCTGCCGGTCGATCCTGATGCCGTGACGCGCCGCATTTCTCCGGGCATGGGGTCGGACCGTGCCACCGGATGTCCAATCGTCCCGCTGGCGCGAATCCGAGTACCTCGCTAGCGGCGACGCTGGCTCCGGCTACGTCCGGGGAAACCGCGGACGCGAGCCGTCCTAGGACCGACCTCCCAGAGCATGCGGAAGGTGTGCACGGCGAGCCGAGAGCACCGCCAACCCGAGTCGCTGGCCGGACGCGTGGTGTGAGCCACGCAGGAGCGTCCTGGGGAGCCGTCGGCGGAAGGGGGCTGGGAAGCGCTTCGAGGACACATCATGCATTCTTTGCTGGCACAAGGCCCGACATTCCGGAGTCCGGGCTCGGCCGTGGAAGGCCGCGGGCACATCCCAAACGGCCCAGCCCGAGGCCCGTCTAGACCTGAGGACCCGGCCGAGCGATTGCGGCACTCGATGATAGCTCGTCTTGGGCCAGGGTCGGTGGCGCGTGAGTCCTCCCGAAGGTGCCAACCGTTCGACACGGGACGCCGAGCTGTTCGCCGGTCCCCGGTCGGATGGCGGGCCTTGGTTCGGCACACCTAGAGATGTCGAGACGCCCGAAGGCGCAGGGTGGCGCGGAGCCGTTCAACATGAAACCGATTCCGAACTCCCTCGGACATGCTTCCAAGGATCGGCTCCGACCCCGAGGAGGGCCTTCATGCCGAGGGGAACTGGAGGCGAGAAAGGGGCCACACGTGGCGCTGCGCGGCGGGGCAGAGCTCCACCTCCGATGGTGGACCGATTGCGGCCGAGCCCCCCCGCTTTCTATGTCGGCCCGAAGGCGAGGAACCGCTGCGCATGGCCGTTGAGCGCCTGCCCGCAGCCCGCCCGGATCGAGCATGCCCCTGGGGCCGCCTGCCAGGCTCTACGGGAACGATCGCCTAGATGACGGTCATCGCGATGAACGGGATGACCTGCGCGTACCACTGGGTCTTCATGGACAAGTCCACGTCGTTGAGGTGGTCGAAGGGATTGTAGTTGGCCCCCCACCGGCTGATGATCTGCTGGTACGTCATGTTCAGCGGCCCGGAGATCCCCGAGACGAGGATGCTCGGGAAGAAGGAATCGGACCCCCACGTGGTCGTCGTGCAGCAGGTGAACGCGGTCCTGGTGACTGCCAAGATTGCTACGGGGGTGCCCCCGGTTTCCTGGTTCAGGGGGTTGATGTCGAACACCTGCGCGTACTCGAAGTTGTTATAAACCCCCGTGCCCGGATACTTCGCGAGGCCGCCGGCGTTGGCTGGTTTGGTCGGGTCGACCGCGCATTTCGAGTTGCCGGCCGGGTCCTTCGCGACGCCGCAGACGACGTAAATCGTCTGCACGCTCGAGGCGCTTGCACTGCGGAAGGCAAGCGAGGTGAAGCCGTCGACGAAGATCGTGCGATTCCCGTGATTCGCCATCAGGAGGTGGAAGAGCGCGCCGCCGCCGGTGTTGAGGTCATTCCTCTGAACTCGGCCCAGCGAGAAGTGATTGCTCGTCCCAACGATCTCCCCCATATGCGAGAACCAAACCTCTTCGGCGCGGACCTGGATGAAGCCGATGTACTGCCACAGCTGGCTCGGGATCGAGCCGCCTCCGCCTCCTCCGCCGAAGGTCTGCGGGACCACGTGCAGTACGAAGCGGGTCGTCGTCTGATGGCCCTTCAGGTCGGTCGCGTTCAACAGGATAATCGATCCGTCCCACTCGAGGGGCGGCAGGGGGGAGCTCATGCACGAGGAGCCGAGGGTGAAGACGTGGTCCCCCGCGGCCCGGTCCGGTGCGACGCCGTCATCTTTCATCGGGAGGGGCACCGAACACGTGGGGTTGACTCCGTACCACATCGTGAGGGTTGCGTACACGGAATTCACGTTCAGGTCGTTGTCCGGGTCCGTGACCTTGACATACAGATTGAAGCCCAAGGTCGCCTGGACAGGGTCGACGATCTCGGTGGACGGGAAGCCGTCGGTCCACTTGTCGGTGAAGACGGGGGGCCGTGTGCCCGCGGGTGCGGTCACTTGGCTCGTCCAAACGATGAAGCTCTTCTGGATGTCGATGATCGTGACCGAGATTGTGTCGGACGATCGGAGCAGGTAGTTCTTGTACGCCCATCGCTCGCCGATATCCCAGACGCTGTCCTTTCCGTCCATCAGGCCGCTCGGAGTGGCAAGGAGCCCGTTGTAGAGATGGAGGATGACGACGTCCGTCTGCGGGGCGGCCGAGCCTCGCTGCGACACGACGTAGATGATCGTGGGCACCGGCAGAAGCGCCTCGCCGCCCTGATGGAACAGGGTGATGTTCACTCCGATTTCAACCCCGAGTCCGCTGTAGATCGGCTGCATCTCCGGGCGGATGTCCAGCCGAGTCTGTGCGGTGGGCGTTGGGATGTTCGAGACCCAGATGATGATCACGGAAAACAGGACGACCGTCATCGCGAGAATCAGGATCGTGCCGATGACTTCCGACACACCCGACTCGTCTTCGCGCAAGATGGTTTTCATGAATGTGGCCTCCCGGTGTGGCTGGGAAGATGAACTCACACCCGAGCCGACGATATATAAACTGTTCGTGGTAGTTACCATTCGCTGAAAGCGTGAGAATCAAAACCGGAGGCGCGCGGCCCCCGATTTGGCTCGCGGGAATCGGATCTCGAGCCCGCAATTGAATCGCTTCGAGGCTCGGCAGGGGGCCGCCAGGGTTGGTTCGGGCCGTTTCGTCCGAGGGTTTCAACATTTCTATCTGCCAAATTGAATGGAAGCCATCACTCCCGATAAGCCGATGTTCTGCCGCGTGAGAACACGTCCGTATCGGTGGGGATAATCGGCCGGTAAGATTCTTATGGAGCGGCCCGGGATGCGACCGCAACAATCCCATCGGTCCCGCCCTCCGGATGTGCCCGAAGGACTCGACCAGGGAGGTCATCGGGGATGCAGAATCGAGCAGGCCGGGACGCGAGGGCGTTCAGCCTCTGGATTGTCTGGACCCTCGCGTTGGGCGGATTCTTGGCCGTCCTCGCGGTCAGCCCGGCGTCCCAGGCCGGCACATGCGACCAAGCCGGCGGCGTCATCACGGGCGATTGGACAATCACGACGGTCCAAGTGTGCAGCGGGATCCTGTACACAGTCGACGGGACGATCAACATCAACTCGGGCGGGAGCCTGACCCTCATCGACGGCGGCCTGAGCTTCGCGAAGGACGAGTCCCACACCGGCTACTCGCTCAACGTGAACGCGGGCGGCGAGCTCGTGCTCGACAACTCGACCGTGACGACGCAGACGGACGCGATCTCACCCTATCTGAAACTCGCGTTCACGGTCTCCGGCGCCAACAGCCGGTTCACGATGAGGGACGGGGCGAGCCTCAAGTTCCCCGGTTGGTTCAACACGACGGGCGCCACGCTCAACATCACCGACTCGAAGGTCACGGGCTTCACGGACTCGGAGATTTCGGATCTCGGCCTCGATACGGACGACAACAACGACGCCCCGACGATGTCTTGGGCCTCGACGTCGACGAGCGCGTTCGCATCGCGGATCGAACGGGTGTACGAGTACACGAGCGGCGCGAATGCAACCGGCAACCCGGCCATCACCCTCACCGCAACGAGCAACGTCTACGCGTACGACACATACATTGGGGTGGACTTCTCGGACGTCGCCGGGCTGCACAACGAGCTGCGCGTCGACGGCAGCTCGAACGCATATCTGTACAATGTGACGATCGATCGCAGCCAAGATCCGCCTTCCAAGGCGGATTGGCAACCGGCCTTCCGGCCGACGGCCGCCGGCGGCACGGTGAACTTCCTGCGGTGGGCGCACGATACGGTCGTGGATTCGAGCGGCATCCCGATCGCCGGCGCGACGATCTGGTCGACCCTGAGCCCGAGCAGCACGACGGCCCAATACCCGGACAACGCCCTCACGACGACGCCATCATCTCGGACGCTCTGGTACCTCGGCCGCCAGGCGAGCGGCGCGAACGCGTGGAACCGCACGAACGCCGACGGGATCGCGACGATCCCGCTCTACACGGATCAGATCACGACCGCGACCCTGCCGAACGCGGAGTCGTTCGGGAACTACCATCAGGTGGCGGCGTATTCCGGCTCGACGAGCGCGGGCGACGTCTTCTTCAATCCCTATCCGGCCGTGAGCGACGCGGACAACAACCAAGCGCTCACGATCTCCTTCGCCAACCTCCAAGTGTGCCCGACCGGGGTGACGACGTGGTCGTTCGACCGACAGATCGTCGGCGATGTCTCCGTGGCGACGTGCCTCGAAGTCTCCGGCCATGTGACGATCTCGGCCGGTGGATTGTACGTCGACCAGGGGTCCGATGGGAAGGGCCGCGCGTACGTCAAGATCCTCTCCGGCGGCTCCCTGACCTTCGTCGACTCGACCGTCTGGAGCAACTTCCCGCTCCCGTTCTACGTCGCGAACGGCGGCTCGCTCGTGACAAGTGCGGGGAGCGCCCTCAACCTCTCCGCGCGCGACACGCCCGGCCTCCTTCGGGAGGACGGCACGACGTCGAGCGTCTCGATGACGGACACGTCGGTCGACGGCAACGTCACCCTGTTCGGCGGCAGCGCGACCTTGAACCGGGTGTCGCTCACGGGGCCCGGCCTGTGGATCGACACGGTCCAGCGGACGAACCTCTGGGATGCCACCTTGACCGGGGTCGCGAGCCTCGCGATCTCCACGGACGACGGCAATGTGAACACGGTCGACGTGGACATCCGGAACACGACCTTCGATTCGCTTCAGACGTCCCAGATGGTCTTCGGCGGCTCGCAGAACGTGCAGCTGACGTCCGTCGAGACGTACGATCCGAACGGCACCTGGTGGGAGACGATGATCACGGGCGGATCGCGCGTGGCCCGCTACTGGTGGCTCACCGTGGCCGCGGTCGACGGCACCGGCACCCTGCTCGCGGACGCGAATGTCGGCATCACGGTGCAGCGCATGGACCCGAACACCCTCACGAACATCACGGTCCCGAACCCGTCCCCGGGGGACATCTACTACACCTCCTCGACGACGTGGCCCGTGAGCGCGCCGCTCGGGTTCGTCGTCTACCGGGCGTTCTCGGAGATGCGTACCGTCTCGACGCGGACCGTGAACAACTCATATCTGGCGCAAGGCTCCGCGGTCATCGAGGGGACGACGTACACGCCGGATTCCCCGGGATCGTCGCTCGTCATGGAGGACACGGTCCTGAGCCTCACGTTCTCGAGCCTCACCCCGGACCTCAGCGTCGCGTCGATGAGCGTCTCGGGCGGCAACGGCGCGTCCCTGCTACAGCCGATCAACACGGACATCACCGTCACGGTGACGGTCCGGAACGTCGGGCAAATCAACGTGCGGAATGTCACGGTCAGCTTCTTCGAGGACAACGTGGACCGGAATCTTGACGGGATCATGGACTTCGCACCGCTCGACTATCGGGCGACGGGGCTCTGGATCGCCGACCTCGTGATCCCGCTCGTCCCGAAGAACGGGACCGCGACCGCCTCGATTGTCTGGCGCCCCCTCGGTGCGCTCGAATCGAGCCGCGCGATCTCCGCCGTGGTCGATCCGCCGGTCTTCGCCGTCACGGACGGCGGCCTCGTCCGCGAGACGGACGAGACGAACAACATCTTGCCGCGGACCTTCACCCTGTTCACCTGGCCCGACCTCGCGATCTCGTCCGCGGATGTGCAGTTCACCACGGACCCGGTCGTGAACAACGACGTCGCCGTGCGCGTGACGGTCCACAACCTCGGGACGAACCGCGCCACGGGAGCCACGCTCGAGATCTGGGATGCCGCGATCCGGGTCGGCGGTCCGGTGACGTTCGACATCACGCCGGGCGTGGACTCCGTGATCACGGTCACGTGGCGCCCGGCATCCGTCGGCGCACACCTCCTGACGTTCGCGACGAAACTCCCCAGCGGCCCCGACATCCGGAACAAGGACTACATCCCCGGCAACAACAACGCGACCTTGTCGGTCGGCGTGCTCACGCCCCCGGATCTCGTGCTGCGGCAGTCGGACTACGGGACCATTCAGAACGTGACGCAGAACCTAGGATTCACGATCACGGTCATCGTGTACAACGTCGGTCAGACGACGGCAGTGAACGTCTCCGTCGCGGCGTTCTTGGCCAACGTCGAGGTCGGCCGGGTGAGAGGGCTGACGATCGGCGCCTCGCTCACGACGCCGCTGAACGTCAGCGGCGTGTCTGCGACCGGCCAGCAGACGATCCAGCTCCGCGTCGACCCGGACAACCGCATCAATGAGGGCGGCGTCGCCAACGAGTCGAACAACGTGGCGATTGTGACCGTGAACGTGCAGCCGCCGCTGGGGGACGTCATCCTCGTCTCGCCGGCCCTCGGCCAGACGCTCGAGCCGGGGACGGACTTCGCCATAACGGGCTACGTGCGGGATCAGAACGGAAACGGGATCTCGGGCGTCGCCCTGACGATCACGCTGCGGTCCGGTGCGGGGACGATCGCCTCGAACACGACGACCTCCCAAGCGGACGGCTTCTTCATCGGTAGGCTGAGATTGCCGGCCGGCCAGGCGGACGGTTCGTACGATCTCGTCATCACGCCGTCATCCGGCCTGATCCAGCCGTATATACAGGCGGTGACGGTCAAGACGACCCTTCCATTCCTGAATCAGCCCGTCCCGATTCTCGGCATCCCGTACTGGCTGCTCTTCATCATCCTCGCCGGGGCGGCGGCCGTCGCGGGTGGCGTCACGGCGTACTGGAAGGTCTACGGCCTCGGCAAGATGGTCGAGTGCGGCGAGTGCGGCGCCTTCATCGCCGAGGACGCGACGACGTGCCCGAAGTGCGGCGTCGAGTTCGAGAAGGACATGGCGAAGTGCTCGAACTGCCAGGCGTGGATCCCCGTCGACGTGAAACAGTGTCCGGAGTGCGGCGTCGAGTTCGC
>DASWDU010000016.1 GCA_036395115.1 Thermoplasmata archaeon
TCGCCGTCTTGTCGATCAGCGGGAAGATGTCCTTGTCGAAGATGTAGATGCCCGCGTTGATCAGGTTCGACTTCGGCCGACGCGGTTTCTCCTCCAAGCCCACGACCTTGCCGTCGTCCATCTCGACGACGCCGAAGGCTCGAGGATCCGGGACCTCCGCGAGCGCCATCACGGGCCCTCGGACGGCGCGATGGTGGGCGATCATCGCCGCGAGCGCGTCGCCCGACACGACGACGTCCCCGTTCACGCTTAGGAAGGGACCGTCGACGTAGGCCCGCATGCAGCCCAGCGCGTGCGCCGTGCCGAGCCGCTCCGACTGCTCCTCGTACGCGATCGAGAGGCCCAGCCCCTCGCCGTCTCCGAAGCTCTCCCGGATCCGGTGGCCCTGCCATCCGATCAGGATCGCCGCCTCCGAGATCCCGGCGGCCCGCAGCGCCTCGAGCGTGTGGCGCAAGAACGGCTTGCCCGCCACCGGCAGAAGCGGCTTGGGAAGATTGGCCGTGAGGGGACGCATCCGAGTTCCCTCGCCGGCCGCGAGGACGACTGCCTTCATGCGGCGGCGCCTTTTGCGCTCGATAGGACCGTAGAATATATCTCCTTTGCTCTGGCGTCATCGCGCGACTCAGCGAGGACACGAATTTTCGGTTCCGTCCCGGAGAAACGGACGAGCGCCCAGCCGTCTTCGAACTGGAGGCGCCAACCGTCGACCGTGGTCACGTCCGATGCGATCCCCCGCATCGCCGAATCGAGACGCGCCTCGATCAAACCCCGCTTCGATGCGTCGTATCCGATCGATGCCCGGATCATGGGATACCGCGGGATCTCGCGCGCGAGCGACGCGAGCGGGTGATCCGCGACCAGCGACACGAGCCGCGCGGCGGCGTACACGCCGTCCGGGCAATACGAAATCTTGGGGAAGATCCACGTTCCCGACGGCTCGCCGCCGAAGTCGGCCCCGCGCCGCTTGAGTTCGGCCGCGACGTACACGTCGCCGACGCGGGTCCGCCAGATCTTCGCTTTCGGGAGCACGTCTTCGAGGACCATCGACGCGTCGACGGGGACGACGAGGCCGCGCCGCACCTCGCGCTTCGCAAAGAGTGCGAGCAGCGCGTCCCCTCCGACGAAACGGCCCTCGTGGTCGACCGCCACCATGCGATCGCCGTCGCCGTCGTGGGCAATCCCCAGATCCGCCTTCACGGCCGGCACGGTCGACATGAGCAAGCGGAGATTCTCTTCGGTGGGCTCGGGCTCGCGGCCGGGGAAATGGCCGTCCGCGTGCGCGTTCAACGCGACGACCTCACAGCCCATCCGTCGAAGGAGGTGAGGCGTGATCGTGGCCGTCGCCCCGCATCCGCAGTCGACGACGACGCGGAGTGTCGCGTGGCCGACGTCCCGGAGGACCGCGTCGATGTGGCGTTCGATGAGATCGTGCCGAAACCCGACCGCTCCGACGCGATCCCACGCGGCCGAACGGAACCGGTTCGCCTCGAGATGGGCTTCGATCTCCTTCTGCTGCGCCTCGTCGAAGGCCATCCCGTCGGAATTCCAGAGCTTGATGCCGTTGTCCGGGGCGGGGTTGTGCGAGGCCGTGATCATCGCGCCGCACGCGTACTCGTCGGCACCGCGGGCGAGCGTGGGGGTTGAGACGAGTCCCCCGTCGGCGACGTCCGATCCGGCGGACAAGACGCCCGCGATCAGCGCCTGGGCCAGCATCGGGCCCGTGAGCCGGGGATCGCGTCCGACGATCGTGCGGCCGTGCAGCTCCCCTAACGCCATCCCGACGCGGAGGGCGAGGTCGGGGGTCACGTCCACATTCGCCCGGCCCCGGATGCCGGACGACCCGAAGCGAGTCAACGGCGGCGATACGGCGTGCGCGATTGAAAGCACTTCGGACTCCGTGGCTCATAATCGGAAAGAAGCCATTATATATCGATGCCTGAATTCGCGACGGCGCGCTGGGTCGGGTCGCGCATCCGGAGGGATCGGATGGTCATGGAACCCGTCGGCGTCGAGGACGCCATCGAGAAAGCGAAGAAGAAGGGCCTCCGGCCGGGCCGGGTCAGAGGCACGGACGGGATACAGTTCACCAAAGGCCGGAACAACCGAATTGAGGTGATCAGCTGGGACGACTTCCGCAGCACGCTTGCGGAGCGACAGCTCGAGGTCTTTGAATCGAGCGGCTTCATGAAGATCATGAAGAAACGAAGCTGACCCTAGCCCGCTCCGTCCGCCGTCACTCGCGCCGGAGTCCGCAGTCGGGGCAAACCTTCCAGTCGGGCAGCATCGCAGCGCCGCATCCTTTGCATGGGGGCGGCACCTCGGAAGGGGTTGGCGTGGGACCGTCGGCGCTGGACGTCTCGATCGATCGCCAGAAGGCGATCATCAAATTCCGGGCATCCGACTCGTATTCCGAGTAGGAGACCGCGCCGCCGAGGACGGCCACGGGCAGCAAGAACACCGCGGTCACGGCGCCCGCAATTAATCCCTCGTCCGTGACCTGGGCGTGGAACGAGAGGTCCACGTTCGTCCCTCCGCCCTGCTCGTCCAGGATCAGATCGAACTCGTGCCGCAGGCCGATCCGAGCGTACCGAGACGAGCCGTGGGCGCGGTACGGACCCGTCTGCGTCAAACGGAACCCTTGCCGGCCCCACCAGTCCCACGCCCTCGCCCACACGACGTCGCGGCGAGTCCCGGTGAGGAACCGGACTTCGCGTTTCTCGAACATCACGCGTCCAACCTCCGTCATCGGCTTGGGGTTTTCGGCCCTGCTCGGAGGGCCACCGCAACGTTATTACGCGAACACGAATTCGCGACCGATATCGGATGCGTGGGTTGCCAAGCTTGGTCAAAGGCGCAGGGCTCAGGACCCTGTCCTGTAGGGGTTCGCAGGTTCAAATCCTGCCCCACGCATTCCACTCGCGCCCACGCGCGAAAGTTCGCGAAAACGCCTAGGTCCAGAAGTGGGCATCCGGGCGGATCGGATGGGGTCTTGACGAGCGCCCCCGAATCGGCATCGAGGGACCGCTTTGTACGCGGCCTTCACGGACGAACGGGGCCGCCATATAAACCAACTGCCCGACATTCGTCGGACGCGAGGTATATGTACGAGATATAATTCTACGCGCTTTCACGTTTGATATACAAACCGCAAACTAAGCTCGAAACTTTTTCATAGTCCCAAGGGCATCTCAATAACGGCCAAGTGAACGGGTTTCCGGGGCGCCCGGACCCCGGTCGCCGGTCAGTGGATCGGCCTCATTTTCACTTGGAGGTGATCAGTTGCCGTCCCAGAAGTTCAGTCGGAAGTATCTGACGCGACACAAGCGAAGCGCCCAGCTCTGGCGCCGCGCCAGCCGCCTGACCCCGGGGGGCGTCGAGAGCAACATCCGCTTCTTCAAGCCGCACCCCTTCCTCGCGGACTACGGCGACGGCGGCTACATCTACGACGTCGACGGCAACAAGATCCTCGACTTCATGATGGGGTTCGGCGGACTGCTCCTCGGCCACAACAACCGGGACATCGCGCTCGAGGTGATCAAACAACTCGAGTCCGGCTCGATGCTCGGCGTCACGAGCGAACTGTTCGTCGACTACCTCGAGGCGGTCCAGAGCGCCGTGCCGTCGATGAAGAAGATGCGGCTCGCGAACAGCGGCACGGAGGCGACGATGCACGCCCTGCGCACGGCGCGCGCCTACACGGGCCGCGAGAAGATCGCGAAGGCCGAGGGCGCGTACCACGGCGCCCACGATTACGTCCTGCAGAGCATCGACATGGACAGCCGGACCGCGCGGCGGATGAACGGCTACAAGGCCGTGCCCTACGGCCGCGGCATCCCGAAGGCCGTGTCGGACACCGTGGTCATCTACCCGTACAACGACATCGAGGGGACCGCCGCGGTGCTCGAGGAGAACGACGACGAGATCGCGGCCCTGATCGTCGAACCGGTCCTGTGCGGACCCGGCGTGATCGTCCCGAAGGGCAATTACCTGAGGCGGCTGCGGCAGCTCACGCGGAAGAGGCGGATCGTGCTGATCTTCGACGAGGTCCTCACGGGCTTCCGCCTCGCGTACGGCGGCGCCCAGGAATACTACGACATCCGCCCGGACATGACGACGTTCGGCAAGATCGCCGGGGGCGGCTTCCAGCTGGCGGGATTCGGCGGCGAGGCGCAGATCATGGACGTCCTCGAGCCGGGACGCGGGTGGAAGTACGCGACGTTCCACGCCGGGACCTACAACGGGCATCCGATTAGCGTGGCCGCCGGGCTGAAGTGCTTGCAGATCCTCGGCGAACATCCGGAGTATTACGACCATGTCAACGGCCTCGGCCGGCAACTCTTCTCGGGCCTCCAGGACCTCGCGGACGATCGACGCCTCCCGGCGTGGGTCGAGTACGTCGGTTCGATCGGGAACGTCTACTTCACAACGAAGGACGAAATCCGGACCTTCCGCGACACCCTCAGCGCCAACACCCGGCGCTGGTGGAACTGGTTCATCCACTGCCTCGGGAACAACGTCCTGTTCGGCATCCCGAACACGGGGGAGCGGGCGTTCCTCTGCACGGAGCACACGGACGAAGACATCGAGTGGGCGCTCGAGGTCGCGGACAACGCGTTCGCCGCGATCGCGAAGGAGGCGGGACGCCACCGGGAGAAGACCCCAGCGGTCCAGCTCCAAGCCGTCGGAGAACAGGCGGCCTTCTACGGGGAGGCACAGCCGCCCCCGAGCGTGTGAACGCCGGTCGGCTTCGAAAGGTTTCGCCGACCCGCTTCGAATCGGCTCGACTGCGACCCCTTCGGCGTCGGCCGTTTTCGGTCCGCATCGGCTGCCCGGACGGACTCAGTTCAATGCGCGCGTCTCCTCGGAATATTCGATCACGCGAATCCCCCGGCCTCGGCTCGCGAGTTCTTTGAAATACGGCAGCGGGTCGAACGCGATTTCCGGGGGGATGACCCCTCGCTCCTTGATCAACCCCTTCACGGCCCACTGCGCGGCGATGGAGGGAGGCACCCCCGTGTCGACGACTCCGCCGCCGACGTTCCACGTCTTGTGAGGCCACGTGACGGCCTCGTACCGCAACGTCACATCGCGACCGTCCCGCTCCCCGAAGAGGACGCACCGCTGAATGTCGACGTCGAGTTCGGGCTCCCGCGGTTTCGGCAGCCGGTCGATCACGGTGGACGTCAGGTCGTACGGTCGTACCTTCGAGCCTTCCGCGACGACGTCCTTGCGGCTCGCGAGGCCTAGCCGAACGAGGGTCGCAATCGTCTCACGGAACGCCGGCGGGAACGCCACGATGAAGTCCATCTCTTGCACGCCTTTCCCGATCGTCAGGGGCATCGTCGCCAATTCCGAGTGGATCGTGTAGTAGCCCTCGACGACGCCGACGGGGGCGATGAACTCGGACCGCTCGAGGCCGGAGAGCGCGGGGACGAACTGGATCTTGCCTTGCCGGAGGATCGGCGCGTCCATCGAGAACTCGTCGAGGATCGTGCGGATCGCGTACGGAGGCACGAACGTCCCGGGTTCGCCGCCGGACACGACGGCGCCGCTGCTGCGAAGCTGGACCTTGTGAACCCGATCGAGCTGGCTCGCCCCGTACATCCCGAGGACGTTCATCGTGCCCGGCGTGGATCCGATCCCGAGGACGCACGTCACGCCCGCGTCCTTCGCCCGCTTGTCCAGCTTCAGTTGGCGGAGCGTCTGGTGGTACAATCCGCCGAGGTCGCAGTAGTGGACGGCCGCCTGGATCGCCGCTTCCGTGATCGGGACGTTGAGATCGTACCACGAGCTGTTAATCACGCAGTCCCAGTTCCGGAGTTCTCGGCCGAGGGCGACGGGGTCCCGCGCGTCGATCGGGACGGGGATCGCGCGGTCGTCCCGATACGTCTTCGCGGCGGCGTTCGCCTTGTCGGCGTTCCGGCCGCCGATGCCGACTCGCTCCACGCCGGGGCTCGAGAGAAGATCGGGGACAGTCGATTGCGCCATCGCGCCGTATCCCCCGAGGATCAGAATCTTCACGACTCGGACCGAAGTGCGAGAAGCCGCGGACCTCATTTACCCTTTTCGAGAAACGCTTCGCCATCGCCGAGGGATAGCGCCGCGAGGAGGGCGGATCCGGATAGGATTAGGCCGACGCTCACGGCGATCGCCGGACCGTATCCAAGCCATTCCGCGGTGAAGCCGCCGAGGAGCGGCCCCAAGATCGATCCGAACCCTTGGACGGCGTTGTACGCACCGAACGCCTGCGCTCGGCCCTTCGCCGGAGCCAGGTGAGACACGAGGGTCGAACCCGCGACGTTGATGATGGCCCAGCAGAGCCCGACGCCGGAGTGGAGGAGGAAGATGAGCGCGAAGAGGCCGGCGGAAGGCATCGGCACGAAGCCCACCGCGAAGAAGGAACCGAAGAGGACGGAGCGCCCGACGACAGCGTAGATCTGCATCGACGCACCTTTGCGCGACGAGATCCACTTCCCGACGTACGGGTACGCGGCGATCGACATCGCCTGGCTCCCGATGTAGACCGCGAACACTTCCGGGTTCGACAATGAGTAGACTTGGGTGAGGAAGATCGGGAAGAAGCTGTAGAATGCGGTGAAGCCGCCGAAGAACAGGAAGACGCAGATTAGGTAGGTCCGCAGCGAGGGCGGCAGCCGGGCGTCCGGCGGTCGAGGGGCCCGGACATCGAAGTAGTGGAGGACCCACATCGGGAAGTACCGCCCCCGCTCGACGCGAGGCCGGGCGTACGTGCCCTGGACCTCCTTCCGGTCCACGTGTTTCGTGGGCTCCTGCGTCCACAGGAACGCGAGCAAGACGGATATCGCTCCGAACGCCGCGCCGATCAAGAACAGGGTTCGCATCACGTCGAGACCGGATCCGACGAGCGCGGGGCCGAACGCGAGCCACACGACCCCGAGGCCGAGTCCCGCAACCCACCCCGCCGCCCCGATTCGGCTCACGAAGGCGAGCTGCGACGGCCATTCCGGTCGTGCGGTGGTCTCCATGATGAGAACGGTCCCGACCGGAGCGCTCGCGGCCCCGAGGGCGCCGATGAGCAGGTTCGCCAGGTAGAATTCCGACAGAGACCGGCTGGCGGCCATGAAGACGAAGCAGACGGTGTTCCCCGTGAACCCGATCAAGAGGAAGATCTTCCGCCGACCGAGGTGGTCGGACAGGGAGCCCCAGAGCATGAACGCGGGGACCGAGGCGATGCTCGTCGCGGCGGCGATGATGCCGACGACGGAGAGGCCTCCGCCCAAGGCGTACGCGAACAGCGGAATCAGCGCGGACGTCGCGCCGCCCGCAATCCCTTGCGGCAGGTACGAGTAGAACCAGCGCGAACCTTTCGCTCGCTCCAAACCCATCCCTTCGGTCGAGCGAGGCCGCCGCACCCCCCCGCGACTATATGGGTTTTGCGCCCGACGTCAAGGTCGGAGCGCGAAATGACCCAATTCGTGCACGCCTGCCTGGGGCGGTCGCGGATAGTCTTTATCGCGAGGCCGCTTCCCTAGGAGTGTGTCGCGCCTCCGTACGAATCTCGCGTTCGCTGCGGTCGCCGTCTCCGCCGTCCTTCTTTCCATTGCGATCCTTGCGGCGTACCTCGAGTCGGCGCCGTCCTGGACGGTCGTCCGGCTCGGGTACCTCCCGAACGTGACGCACGCCCAAGCGCTGTACGGCGTATCGACCGGAGCCTACCAAGACGCCTTAGGAAGTCCCTTTACACTCGAGGCGCGGGTCTTCAACGCGGGGCCCGACGCGATCAAGGCCCTCCTGGCCAACCGGGTCGACCTCGTGTTCCTGGGTCCGTCTCCGACGCTCAGCAGCTTGGTCGTCGTCGGCCCCGACGTGATTCGCGTAATCGCCGGGGGCGCGAGCGGCGGCGCGATGTTCGTGATCCAGCCAACGCTCAACCTGATGACGAGCGCCGACTTCTCGGGCAAGAAGTTCGCGACGCCGCAACTGGGGAACACCCAGGACATCGCGCTGAAGCACTTCCTCCTGACGCAGGGCCACCGGACGTCCGACAACGGCGGCGATGTGGAGGTCATCAACGCCCCGAACTCGAACATCTTGTCCCTATTCCAGCTTCACCAGATCGATGGCGCCTGGGTCCCGGAACCCTGGGCGACCCGGCTCGTGTTGGAGGCGGGCGGGAAAGTATTCTTAGACGAGAGGTCCCTTTGGCCCAACGGACGTTTCGTGACTACGCACCTCGTCGCGACGAAACGATATCTCGACTCCCACCGAGACATCGTCAAGAGGTTCCTGGAGGCCCACGTGAACCTGACGTTGTTCCTTCAGAACTCGAGCACTTCCACGATCGGAGTGGTTAGCGACGCAATCTACAACGCGACCAAGAATCGCGTCCCTAACGCGACGATTGCCTCCGCGTTCACGAACATGAACGTCACGTACGATCCGGTCGAATCCTCCCTCGCCACATACCTCACGTGGGCCCAGGAGCTAGGCCTCCTGCCGACCGGCGTCAGCACCGACGGTCTCTACGACTTGAGTCTTCTCAATGACATCCTTGCGACTAGGGGCTTGCCTCCGGTGAGTTGAGGATGAAGGGCGCGACACTGAAGATCGTCTCGTTAGGGAAGACGTTCGAAGGCAAAACGGGCGGCGTGGAAGCCCTTCGGGACATCAACCTCACGACGCGGGAAGGGGAATTCCTCACGATCGTCGGCCCCTCGGGATGCGGGAAGTCGACCCTCCTCAGCCTCGTCGCGGGCCTCGAGGAACCCACGACGGGATGGGTCGAGATGGATGGAAAGCGCGTCGACGGTCCCGGGCCGGATCGGGTCGTCGTCTTCCAGGAGTCCGCGCTGTTCCCCTGGCTCGACGTCCACGGGAACGTCCAGTTCGGGTTGAGGGTGGCCGGGCTACCTCGAGACGAACGGGAAGCGCGCGTCGCGGAATTCATCAAGATGGTGCAACTCGAGAACTTCACGCACGCGCGGATTCACGAGCTGTCGGGAGGGATGAAACAGCGGGTAGGACTCGCACGGGCGCTCGTCCTGCGGCCGAAAGTCCTGCTCATGGACGAGCCGTTCGCGGCGTTGGACGTCCAGATCCGCGAGGAGATGCAAGTCGTCGTGCAAGACCTCTGGCTGCGGAACCTGACGACGACCCTTTTCGTCACCCACGACGTCCGAGAAGCCGCGGTCTTGGGCGATCGGATCATCGTCCTCTCCCATCGGCCCGGGACCGTCAGCGCAATCTTGAGGAACGACGCCCCGAGGCCGAGAACGGTGAACGACCCCACGATCGTGGACCGAATCCAAAGGGCCAACGAAATCCTCAAGGCGGAAGTCCAATGGGCGAACCATCACCCGCTGTAGTGGCGCCCGCCGCAGAGAAGCGGAGGCCATCGCAGGAGTTCGTCCATCTGATCCCAATGGTGCTCGTCGCGGTCGGATTCCTCGCGATCTGGGAGGTCCTCGTCCAATTGCAGGTGTGGAAAATCTATCTGTTCCCAGGCCCCTCGGAGGTGGGCGCCGCCTTCGCCGACCTCTGGAACAACTCGACGCTTGCTCGGTCGATCGGGGCGACGCTCTCTCGACTCGCCGTTGGATTCCTGTTGTCCCTGGTCCTCGGCTCGATCCTCGCCCTCCTCATGGTCCATTTCGCCACCTTCGGGAAGGGGATCCAGCCGTACGTCCTCGGGCTGCAGACATTCCCGTCAATCGCATGGGTTCCACTGAGCCTCGTCTGGTTCGGCTTCTCGGAGACAGCCCTCCTCTTCGTCACGATCATCGGATCCCTCTTCTCCGTCACGGTGTCGGCCGCGGACTCCTTGCGGACGGTGCCCCCGATCTACCTCAAGGCGGCCCGAAACATGGGATGCGATGGGATGGATCTCATATTGCGGGTGACGGTCCCGGCGACGCTGCCGCACCTGATCTCCTCCGCGAAGGTGGGATGGTCGTTCGCGTGGCGGTCCCTCATCGGAGCGGAGGTCATCTTCGCGACGATCGGCCTCGGATTCTTGGTCGAGCAGGGGAGCGAATATCTGAACACCGCGCAGGTGATGGCCGTCATGCTGGTCATCCTGATCCTCGGGATCGTGGTGGACCGCGTGGTCTTCTCCCGCTCGCAGGAATGGATCAACCGGCGTTGGGGGCTCGTCGCCCACCGGTAAAGCGCAGGTGGACCGTCCCGCCGCCGGCCTTGTCCGCAATCCCGGATCAGAGCAAATCGAGGACGAGCTTACCGGCGGCGAGGAACAACACGAGGATGAAGATTAGGGCGACCGACCGCGTCTTCAGCTTCTTGAGCCCCCACCGGGAACCGAGGTACGAGCCGACGAACACGATTGGCATGAAGACCGGAATCAGAAGATAGTCCCCGGGCCAGGCGAATCCGGACGGCGCGAGGGCGAGGTTTCCGAGGTAGGCGACGAAACCGACCGCCGACGTCGGGATGATTAGGAGGGCCGACGTCCCGATCGCCTTGCGGGTCTTCCGGCCGAGTCCGTACACGAGGAGCGGCACGTTCAGCAGGCCGCCGCCAATCCCCATGCTCCCGGAGAGGAACCCGGACCCGAACGTCGCGGTGGTCACGCCTGCCTTCCGGGCTGGGGTGAGCTTCGAGGGGTCGTCCTCGTCCACGGAGCGCGCGTTCCGCATCCAGTCCCAGAGCATGTACGTCCCGAACACGGCGAGGACCGCGATGAAGAACGCCTTGAATGAGCGCTCGTCCACCAGGACGACGAGGGTGAAGAGACTGCCGATGACCGCGCCGACGAGGGCTCCCGCAACGAGGGCGCCGCCGAGCCGGAAGTCGACGAGGCCCTGGCGGTAGTGGTTCACCGTGGACGACGCCGCCGTGGCGATCGTGAACGTGAGGGAGATCGGGACTGCGATGGAGCTTTCCGCGACCCCGGTGGACAGGAGGATCGGGACGAACAGGAGGCCACCGCCTAGGCCCAGGTTCGAGTAGATGAACGCAACCCCGAAAATGAGGACGGCTTGCACTATCAGGAGAAGCGCGTCCACGAGGCGCGAAAGCCAGGGCCGTATTAATTACTGACGAGATTCTACGGGAGTTGGACGGCTCGGAAAACCGTGGTGCTCCTCGTCCGGTTCGGCGAGATCGCGCTGAAAAGCAAGTTCGTCCGACGCCAGCTTCGCGACCGGCTCGTGGGGAATATCCAGGACCTGTTCGCGGCCGAAGGCGTGGAATGCATCACGGAAGCGGACGAGGCACGGGTCTACGTCCACGCGGACGACATCGCGCGGGCGCGCGGGATCCTCGGGCGCGTGTTCGGCGTCGTCTCCATCAGCCCCGCCGCAGAGACGAAAGCGGACGTCGCGGCGCTACGCGATGCGGTCCTCGCGGAGGCGGCGAGGACTCTCGGACCGCGCCAGGCGTTCGCCTTGCGGACGCGCCGGGTGGGCACGCATCCGTACACGAGCCAAGACCTCGCGAGGATCCTTGGAGACGACATTCGACGGGCCCATCCGGACGCACGCGTCAACCTGACGCGACCGGATGTCGAGATCCATATCGAGGTGCGGCAGAATCGCGGCTTCGTGTTCCGAGAGACATGGCCGGGTCCCGGGGGGCTGCCGCTCGGGAGCCAGGGAAGGGCCCTCGCGGTCGTCGCCGATGAGGCGGGCATGGTCGCCGCCTGGATGGGGATGAAGCGCGGATGCCGCGTCACAGTAGCGGCGCCCCGGGACAGCGCCTTCTCCGACCCTTTGCGGAGATGGGACGTCGGACTGAAGGTCCTCGAACTGCGCGGGTCGGAGCACCTCGTGGAGCTCGTCAAGATTGCCCGCGCGGATGCGGTGTTTCTCGGCAGCCGATGGCCCGACTTCGATCCGGCCCTTCGTCCGACGGTGCCGGTTCCCGTGTTCGAGCCGGTGATCGGGTTGTCCAGGGACGAGATTGGGCAAATCGCGTCCCGGATCCGGTCCGCCTGATCACTTGCCCCGGCGGTCGTGGCTTCCGATGCTCGGCCGGACCTTCTCCGCGCCCTTGCCCTTGTACGAGAGACCGCGACCTTTCTTCCCCGCGGACGTCAGCCCGCGGAACACACGGCCGCGATTCGCGGGATCACAGATCCAGTTGATCTTCGGGTCCGCTCGGATCGCGGGGTGTTGCGGGTCCACGAGGATGACCTCGTAGTACTTGTGGCCCCCGTCCTCGCCGACCCAGTACGAGTTGAGGACCTCGAGGTTCGGGTAGTGCCTCGCGGTCCGCTCCTCGGCGATCCGCTGGATCGACTTGGCCATCGTGATCTTCACGAGTCCGCGTCGCTTCGGGTGACGGCCGCCCATCGGCCTTGGCCGGCGGCGACCGCCGCGGCGGACCCGCGCGCGCACGACGACATAGCCTTGCTTGGCGCGATAGCCAAGTTCCCGCGCGCGGTCGATGCGCGTGGGCCGCTCGATGCGTACGAACGCGCGCCCGCGCCTCCACTCGACGAGGCGCCCAAAATGCGTCTCCTCGACGACGCCGCTCCGGGGATTCTTCCACGCCTGCTTGACGAAACCGTAGAGATTCCTCGGCCGCGCGGGGGCTTTCTCCCCTCCCTCGCCCGCGATCGCAAGCTCCGGTCCCGGAGCGCTCGGTTCTTCGGCCACGGCCACACCCCCTGGATTTTCGGATTCGCCCGCAGGTACATCTCCCGGACCAGGGACGTCGAAAGCGCCGCGCCAAGGAGCGGTCGGTATTAAAGCCCTTGCCTCCGACGGATCGCGTGCCGTCCGTTCCCTCTCGTCCCCCGGACGCCGTGCAGGTACGACTGCAGAATCAGCCGCGTCGCGACCTCGATCTCGCTCATCGACCTCACGTCGAATCGGGTGCGGAACCAGCCCCATCCCTGGGTTCTCGGTGCCCGACGCGCCAGCCCCGCCCCTCCGCGGAGGTCGCGGAGGCCCGGCAGGATGAACACCTCGACCCGCTTCCTCAGCGGCCGGATTTCCGCGAAGACGCGGTCCCGGTTGTGGCTTCGCCAGGCGATCCAGTAGCGGCTCACGCGTTCGTCGACGCGGTCTTCGTGTCGGGCCGCGGCGAGCCGCACGCGACGTCGCAGCGCTTCTACGATCTCCCTCGACGCGTCACTCGTCCGATCCATCGCCGTCTCCATGTCTCACCCTCCCGGATCCCCAACGGGTTTCCGAACAATCAGGAGGAACTTGAACCCCCGGAGGAAGAAGTTGAACCGCCGCGCGCGGTGCTCCCACATCGGCGATGCCGACCGGTCGTGATGGCGGACGAGGACAACCGTGTCAAGGATCTCGAATTCTCGCTCAAGCGCGGAGAGAAGGCGGAACCCGACCGGCGTGTAGATGCCGCCGCGATATTCGTCCGCGATGATCCAAGCGAGGACGCCGCCGCGCCGCAGAACCCTGCCGGCCTCGCGGGCGACGCGGGACATCTCCGCGAAGAATCGCGGGTCCCGACACGAGATCCGTCCCAGGCACCGAGGATCGCGGCTGTACACGATGTTGTCCGAATAGGGGGAGTCGACCACAACCAGGGCCGCGGACCCGTCGCGAAGGGGCCAGGCGCGGGCGTCCGCCCGGATGATCCCCACACGGCGTGGAGAGAGGTCGAGCGAGACCGCGCGTCGTCCCAGCGATCGGGCGACATCGCCGACGGTCCCGGACCCCGCCATTTGGTCCACGACCAGTTCGTCGGGCCGGCTGTAACGGCGGACGAGGTTTTCGGCGCACCGCGCCGGCGTGACGCCGTTGAACGAGGCCTCCCCGGCTTCGGGATGGCCGTCGGATTGGGTCGGGAAGTCCCAGCACGTGTACGCCTCGAGGTCCGTGAGCCCGAGCATGGCCCACGCCTCGGGGACCAGGGATCGGTCGGCGGGGGATGAGGCGAGGGCCACGAGTTCAACGTACGTCGCCCGCCCATATGAACGGGCCTTCCAGGGGGAGATGGGCGAAAGTGAAAATCTGCCTAGGGACGGGTGGATGTGCGTGCGAGCCGGCGCACCTCGGCTGCGGTCGGGTACGGGCGACGCCGGTCGCGGAGATGGAGGGCGGCCGCGGCGTTGCCGAACCGAAGGGCGTCCGAGAGGTCGGCGCCGATGAGGCGCGCGTACACGTACCCGGCGTTGAAGACATCGCCGCAGCCCGTCGGGTTGTCGACGGGCACGGAGAACGCGGCGGACGCCGTGCGGCCGGACCCGTGGACGACGGTCGCGCCGCGGTCCGCCTGGTGGACGACAACCTCGTCGGGGCCGAGGGATCGCAGACGCCCCGCCGCCTTGATCGGGGACCCCCCGCCCGCGACCGCGCACACCTCGACCTCGCTCCCGAAGAACGTCGTCACGTTCGGGAGGCACGCACGGACCGCCTCGACGCGATCGTCGGGCCAGCCGTGCGGGTCAGTCGAGACGTCGAGGGACGTCGTCAAGCCTCGCCGCCGGGCGCGCGCAAGGAGGACGGAGGTCGGTCGCCCGATCAGGCGCTGCGTCCACCAGAAACCCGAGCGGTGGAGGTGGTCCGAACTGTCGAACTGGCGGGACGGCACGTCCCGCAGGGCGAGACTCGCGTTCGCCCCGAGCGCCGTGATGAGCGCGCGCCCGCCCGCGGACCAGGTGAGGGCCATCGTCGCCCCTGTCGGTCGGTGCGAATCGACCCGCAAGAGCGCCCGGACGCCGTACCGACGGTACGCGCGCCGCAGAATCGCCCCGTTCGGATCCGCCCCGATCGCCCCCACGAAACTCGTGCGCGCGCCGAGACTCGCGATCCCGAGCGCGAAGTTCGTCGCGTTCCCGCCGGGCAGGGCGTCGAGCGCGGGCACGTGGCCCTGGAAGTCCTCGCCGTGCGGGATCGCCGGAAGCGGCGGCGTGACGAGGTCCACGATCGCGTCGCCGACCGCGACGACGCGCGGCCGCCTCCGCCCCATGCCTCACGCCTTCCACAGGCCTTGCCGCTTCAGTTCGTCGACGATGACCTTGTAGTCCGCCGGCCGACCGCACTCCGGGCAGAAGAGACTCCCGTGGGCATCGCGGACCGCATTCGGACCTTCCCACCCACAGAAGCGGCAAATCGCGTCCTGCGGCGTGGTCAGAAGTAATCCTCCAACGTCATCTTCTTCCCGGTCTTGGGTCGCCCCATACTTCCGAGCGACTCACCGGTGAACTCCTCGCTCGACAACGATTTCTGTTCCGATCGCTTGCCCGTCAGCAATGCTTTCTCGTCCCACCCATAGACCTCAGTCACGTAGGCCAAGGTCTGCGCGACCCGCCGCGCGTAGTACTCCCAGTCCGGCTGCTTCTCGAACGGACGGCCCGAGATGTAGGGCTCAACCTCCATTGGGCTTTGAGTGTGGTCTATGACAATCCAAGAGACCTTCATCCCCGGTGTGAATTCCTCCCCCATCTCGAGGAGTTTTCTTGCTGCAAGAACATTGCTGAGGGAACCCGGCTTGAGATAACCACCCTTTCTTCGCTTTTCCTGCTCCTTCGCTTCAGGACTCATTTTCCGAGTATCCCTTTCCTGGTCTTCGTCCTCAACCAAGAACTGCGAATCAGTAAGCAGCTCCCTTGTCACCGTGGGCTTAACCGTCCGTGAAATCACGAGCGATTCAAACGGACTGCCTTGCATGTCGTCCGACGACAAATGGCCTGCCTTGACGTTAGAAACGAGCTGTCTTGCGAGCTCAATCGCGTCGTCCGGATAGCCATCGAGAATTCGCTCGAACACTGCTAGCTGCGCCCGACTTTGTAGGTCGAAAGCGTCCGTCCGGCGAATCTCGTAGCCACGCACGACAATCTCTCCCTCCGTCGGCCACGCAACCTGGCCCGCATACCGCTTCTTACGACCATGCGAGAACAACCTGCGGTAGACCTTGTCGATTTCCATACTGATTCGTCCGCGTGAAAATCGCTCCGCCGTTTTCCGCCCGTATTCCAGTGAGCCCTCGAGGCTGGGGAGGGGAGATTGGAAGAACACGGAATCCGTGTCCGCGTACACGACTTTCACGCCCTCCTTACCAAGTTCCTCGATGATCCCCCTGATCCGCTCGCGCGCGAATGCGGTGATTGATGCGCCCACTTTCGGGTCGTTGAACCGGTAGAATGAGGAAGCGAGTACGCCGTAAAATGCGTTCATGAGGACCTTGATCGCCGCCTGCAAGCCATCGTAGAACTCCTTCAATTGTGGATCTGTCGTAACCCGCATCCTCGCGCGCACCTCTTGGCGGTCTTCCATCAGGTTCGCAAGGATGACAGGGAGAAGCCCCTTCCTCACGTCCGCGGCGAGAAACTTCGCGCCCGTCGGGCTCTCGATGGTCCCATCCGGCGAGACGGTGGTAAAGCAGATGTTGTTCTCGATGATGAGGGAGGGATACATAGCGCGGAAGTCGAGCGAGATGACCCACTCATACAGTCCAGGCTGCAGGCTGTGCACGTATCCGCCTTCGATTTGTTCGACGCGACCACCGCGCATTTTCATCATCGGCACTGCGACTTTCGCACGGTCGGCGGCTCGGATCAGGATTGAGTCGATTAGGTTCGATGTCCTCCCGTGGAGGACATCCTCAAGCGGAAGCTTGCTCACCGCCGCCAGGTCGAGCGTCTTCTCGATGCGGCGAACGCGCTCCAAAATCTTCAGAGAGAGCTCCGCGTCGTTGATGCAATACCGAAGCACTTTGTCGCTATCATGCTCCCATTCCTCGTCAATCTTCCCGCGCTGGAGCTCGTGCTTCCCCTCTTTGAGAAGTTGTTTTGCGACGTAGTCGAGCGTTTCCTGCTTCAGATGGAAATTCAGCCGCTCAGCCTTTACGGCCCACCACACGTCTGTCATGATGCGACCGTCTATTCGCCAGAACCGCTCACCGAGATGAAAGAAATCCGAGAAATCCCGGGCGAGCTGGAGTTTCGGGATGTCGTTGTTCTCTGCGCGCTTGACCAGCACGGGCACGTCGTACCCGTCGATGTTGTACCCGGAAATGATGTCGGGGTCGAGTGTGTGGACGAGCTCCACGAAGCTCTCGATAATCTCTCGCTCTTTTCCGGTCAGGATGTGGGTCCGGAGTTCTCCCTTCTCCCGATACGCCACTCCGATGCAAAAGATGTGACCATCCCGAATCGAATTCTCGATGTCGAAGCTAAGAATGCGGAGCTCGGGGCGGAAGGGTTCGCACGGGTCGAAGCGCTCCGCGCGGAGGAACAGGTCCGTCGTGTATCGTCCGGCGGGGTCGATTTCGGTCCCGTGGACGCGGACGGCGGCCCCGAGGTCCATGTCGTAGATGAACCGATGTTGGAACGGAATGTCGGCCTCCAGGGGGATGGAGCCGTACCGCCGAGCCTTCTCCCGGTACTCCGGCGTCTTCCACGGTTGTCGGAGGACGACGCGTGCGCACGGGGTCGGCTTTCCTTCGAGCTGCAAGGTCACGTCCTCGAGCTTGACGACCTGCGGGTCCCTCCCGAACGCTCCCCGGAGAGCGTGTGACGGCTCGACCACGAAGAAGTAGGGCTGGAATCCCGAATACTCGATCGCGATGCTCTTCCCTTCCCTCGTGCGCCCGAAGAGCTGGATGACCGGCAGCTGGGCCGACTCGGGACCGTCGCGGGGCTCCCGCCTGTACGAAGCGGTGATGATCCGAACATCGTAGGTGACCATCTCACACCTTCGCCACGATCTTGATGACGTCCCCATCCTGGACCGCGTGATCCCGGCCCACCACCATCTTCGTGCGGGCGTTGATGGCGCGGATGAAGTGGGTGCCCAAGTCCGTGTGAACCTTAAAGGCTACGTCGACCGCTGTGGCGCCTCGGGGCACGAGGAACGCGTCCGGGAGCACGTTCCCGGCCTTGTCGGTCCAACGGTGTTCGTCTTCCACCGGATACACAACGACGAGATCGAGGAGCCTGAAGATTGCCTCCTCGACGCACGCCTGGACGCCCGTCGAGCCCCGCTCTCGGAGGAAGGCCTCGATTCGCTCGAGCCCCTTCGCCTGCGCGGGCGTGAGCTTCTCCGGGGCCACGACTCGGAACGCGGACGCGCCGGGCTCGTACTCGACCAGGCCGGCACCCGCTGCGCGTCGCAGCGCCAGTTCGTACTCCGCGGACGTCGGGAGTGCGCGGTAGCCTTCGATGTCCGCCAGGCGGTCGAGCGCCGCCCGGGACAGGAGGTCCGCTTTGTTCGCCGCGAGGATCATCGGCTTGCCCCGCCGGAGGACCGCCCGAGCGATCCGCAGCAGATCGTCGGCGGTCCATCGCGCCATCTTCGGATCCAGGGCGATTTCGCGAAGCGCGATGTGAATCTGGGTTTCCGTGAGGCCGAGGCCCGTCAGCCGCGTCTGGAGAAGCTTCTCCGGCGGCGTCTCGTCGAGGTCCGCGCGCCGGGCCTCTTTGTCCCAGTTCCGGGATAGGATGCCCGCGATCCAATGCGCGAGCTCGTCTTCCAAGAAGCGGACGTCGTCCCGCGGGTCGTGGGTCCCCGCGGGGACGGGGTTGCCTTCGAAGTCGGTCCCGCCTGTTGCGTCGATCACGTGGACGAGGGCGCTCGCCTGCCGGAGGTCGTCGAGGAACTTGTTGCCGAGCCCTCGGCCCTCGTGGGCCTTCGGCACGAGCCCCGCCACGTCGAGGAGTTCGACCGGGATCAGGCGCGTGCCGTCCTTGCACGGCGCGTTGTTCGGCTTGCACGGTCGTCCGAGCTCGGCGTGCGGACACGGCTTCCGCACGTACGCGACGCCGCGGTTCGCGTCGATCGTCGTGAAAGGATAGTTCGCAATCTGGACCGGCGCTAGCGTCGCCGCCGCGAAGAACGTCGACTTGCCGACGTTCGGCTTCCCGACGACCCCCAACTCCACGGGGCGACCATCGGGCTACCGGCACAAGTACCTTGGCGGGTCCGCGGCCGACTCACGCGCCCCGTCGACGTCGGCGTGCCAGGATGGAAACGAGGACCACCGTGGCGACGGCGGGCAACGCGACCTCATGGAATTCTGGCGCGTTGATCACGGCCCCGGACCGCTCGAACAGAGGGGCCGGCGCCTGGACGGTCGCGTTCACCGGCGGAGTCGCGTCTCCGATCCCGGACCAGTCGGTCGCCGCGAAGACCATCCGAGTCCGGCTCGTCGTCGGCCCGACCGCGAGAGAGCCTTCGATTTCCGCGTCGTTCTTTGCGAGGGCCACACTGGGGAGGGGGACGTTCGTCCATCCAGAGGACCAAACGTACAGCGAACGCGACGTGACCCGATCCCCTTCGCCCCGGATCTCGAAGAGGTAGTCGGCGTAGATCTCGCCGATCCACGAGCCGGCGGTGTCCGTCGCGTTCAGATCGATGTAGACCCGGAGGACGTCTTCCCCGGTCTGGCGGGGAAGGGGAATCGGTCGCCCCGACGTGTTACCACCCTGGCCGGGAGGCCACGGCACGATCCGCTCGGGGACCGCGCCCGCGAGCAGGTCGCCGGCGACGGCGACGTGGAAGTAGGCGGTCGACGCGTCGACCGCCGCTCCGTACCGGATGATGTTCACATCCGAATTGTTCACGGGATCGGGGTCCGAATCGGCGACGTCCCGTCCGATCCAATCCGCGAACAGGCCGTCGATGCGCACCACCGCAGGCGAGGAGACGAAATAGGCGCGGACCGGCCCGCCGTGCACGAAGACCGGCAGCTTCTTGGACGCTCCGTCGCTCGCGTACGCGCCGGTGACGTCAATCTGGAGGAACTGCCCCGGCAAAAATCCCGGGGCCGAGACCGACCCCGTGATCACGGGAGCCGGCTGGCCCTGGGTCAAGGTTACGGATTCCGCCGAGAGGGAAACGAAGACGCCCGGGGTGGCGTTCCACTGGATCGACGAAACGGTCCACGTCGTCGCGGCCGGAATTCCCAGCACGCGAACCCGGATCGTGAAGAGGGCGGTCGGACCGGCGTTCAGGACCGGCGTCAAGGACGATACCTCGAGGAGGACGCCTCCCCCCTCCGGGCCGAGCCGAGCGAGGCCCCGACTCGATTCGCCGCGGAAGTCGTCCATGTAGACCTGGATTCGGAAGCTTGTGGAATTGAATCGGTCGAGGTCGTATCGCGAGACCCTTGCCTCCACGCCTTGATCGGACGAAGCCGCGAGCACGGAGCCCCGAGGTTGCCGCTGGCTCCAATTGACCTCGGCGCCGGGCGGGAAGGCGTAGAGCCGCGCTCCCGCCAGCGCGCGATTTCCGCCGAAGACGTCGACGACCGAATCCGCCCCGACCCCGGCGAACGAGAAGCCCGTGGAAGCGTTTCCGTCCGCGTCGATCAGGAAGTATGCCGCGTCGAATCCGACCGAGTCGCCGAAAGTCACTCCCTGCGTCGAAGCGAAGAGATACAACGAGTCGCGATCGACAAGGGATGCGTACTGCGCAATCGAGACGTCGGGATTTGCCGCTTGCGTCGCGGCGTCGAACCGCGGGACCGGCCCCCAGTCGTCGAACGAGCCATCGATCGAAATTGGAGACGTCGGTCCGGGGACCGGGACGAACAGGAGGGCGGCAATCACGATGGCGACCAGCGTCCCGGAGGCGATCGCCGCGTAGCGCACACGGCGGGATGGACCTACAAGGCGCACCGACATCCGGCCGGATCGTAGGAACGGCGTACCGTTCACGAGCCCGTTGATCCTCCCTTGGGGTCCGGCGAGGCCGTTCACCCGTCCACGGCCCGTGACGAGTCCGTTCACGCGGCCCGCGGGCTCGACGAGCCCGTTGACCCGACCCATCCCGTTCACGAGTCCGTTCACGCGGCCCTGGCCGTTCACGAGTCCGTTCACCTTGCCCGCGGCGGGGCGCGCGCCGCTCTTCGGACGGGCCCCGCTGACGAGGCCCCGGCCGCCGCGCATCCAGCCCGAGAGGAAGCCGACAGACGACGCGAGGGGGGATGGCGTCGCGGCCTCTGCCTCGCCTGGCTCCTCCGTGGGGACTGAGGACGTCTTGTCCTCGGGCCGCATCGACTCCTCGAGCTCCTCGATCAGCCAGTCAAGCACCGCCGCCTTCGTGCGGTCGAGTTCATCCGGGGAGAGGGATTCCTCGAGCTCGCCGACGAGCAGGTCGTCGACCAGGGTGTCGAGCTCCGGCGACGCGCGCTCGGCCCGCGGCAGAGGCGCCGGCTCCTCGGCACTCCCGACCGGCGCGCCGCACGCCGGGCACCGGTCCGCGCCTTCCGGCAGCGCCCGTCCGCATCGGTCGCAGGACCGGCCCGCGCGGGCGAGGATGTCGTCGAGTTCCGCGACCTCCTGATCCCAGGAGACATCATCGAGGAGGGATCCGGCGGTCGTCCGGATTTTCTCCGCAACGCCGGGATTGCGCGCATGCGAGGCTTGGATCCGCAAGAGGGCAACTTTGAATTTTCGGGCGTCCGGCTGCTTGGATCGAGCCCGATCGAGGGATTCGATCGCCTCGTCGATTCGACCGAGTGATTCGAGGAACAACCCGCGGGCGTACAGGATGTCTGCGTCCTCGGGCTTGTCGGCGAGGCCGCCATCGTAGAACGCGAGGAGCCCCGCCTTCCCGTCCGCCGCGAATTGCCGCCGAATCTCCTCGTCCATCTCCTCCTCGTCGAAGGAGGCGCCGCACTCGGAGCAGGATGCGGCGAAAGCGGAGGTCATGCAGCCGCAGAGAGGGCACTCGTATTCCTGTTTCGCGACCTGCTCCCTGGTCCGCTGCGGAGGAGAGTACTTCAGAAGCCGAAGCGATGCCGTGATCTTCCGGGCGGCGAGTGGTCCGACCTCCGGAATTCGGCCGAGCTCGACTTCCTTCGCCCGAGCGAGCTTCCACATCGCGTTGTAGCCGCGATCGACGAGCGCCTGGGCGCGAGACGGGTCGAGGCCGAACGCCTTGAGGGTGTCCATGACGACGGTCGGGTCGACTTCGCCGCGGAGCTTGCGCTTCGTCCGGCCTTCCGCGACGACGGCCGGGGGCGGCTGTGGCGCCGCCGCCGGGGGAGCCTCTGGCGTCGGCGCTTCCGGCTCCGCAAGAGCCTCCGGGGCGGCGCCGGGCGCAGGGAAGCGGGAATGGCACTCGTCGCAGATCAGCTGCCACGGGCTGAAGGTCCCGCACTCCGGACATCGTGCCGCCCACTCGAGCTCGTCGGCGTCGTGGAGGATCGACGCGGCACCGCACGAATCGCAGAGGACAAGCGGGAAGAGCTTGCCACCGCAGGCGGCGCACGCCGGAAAGTCCTCGACGCGGGCGCTCACCCAAGGGGCTCCCGGCGAGCGGCTCGCTCCCGACCGGAAGCGGGGGCGGAGGGTGCCCTCTCCGTGCGGCGGAATCCTGCGACGTTCACGTGTCGCCTGCGCGCCCAGCCTTTATACGAGATTATGGACTTTCGCCCGCCGTTATCACGAGGGATTGGTTCGATGGAGCGGGCCGTGATCCTGTGCGACGGGTATTTCGGCCAGAGCACGGGAAAGACGGCAAACGGCCTCGTGCGATATTCGAAACGGTACGAGATCACCGCGGTCATCGACCGCACGAAAGCGGGACGGGACGCTGGGGAGGTCCTCGACGGTCGCCCGAACGGCATCCCGATCGTCGCGGGACTTGACGAGGCGATCGAGAAAGGACGGCCGGAGTTCCTCGTGATCGGCGTCGCGACGTTCGGCGGCTACATTCCGACGGAGTTCCGAGCGGTCATCCGCCACGCGATCGAACGCGGCCTGAACGTCGTCGCGGGGCTCCACGAATACTTGGGCGACGACCCCGAGTTCGCGGCGCTCGCGGCTCGGCACGGCGTCCGCCTGATCGACGTCCGAAAGCCGCGTCCGGTCCGCGAGTCGAAGCAGTTCAGCGATCTATCGAGAGGGCTTCCATGCCTCCGAATCCCCGTCCTCGGGACGGACGGGGCGATCGGGAAGCGGACCACGGCCCTCCTCCTGACGGACGCCCTGAACGCCACGGGCATCCCGGCGACGTTTGTCGCGACCGGCCAGACGGGCCTCCTGCAAGGATCGGCGTACGGCGTACCCCTGGACTCGATCAAAGGCGATTTCATGGTCGGCGAGCTCGAGTCGGAAATCGTCCGAGCGTACGCCGAGACGAAGCCGAAGGTGATCGTCGTCGAGGGACAAGGGAGCATCTCCCATCCCGCCTACGTCTGCGGAACCCGCGCGATCATCAACGCTTCGATGCCCTCGGGCATGGTGATGATGCACGCGCCCGCTCGCAAGACACGAAGCTTCCGGCGCGATGTCGTCGCGTGGCCGATGCCGACCGTGGACGACGAGATGCGGTGGCTGGAGTTCTTCTCGGCCGGCGCGAAGGTCTTCGGGCTCGGCGTCAACCACGAGAACATGACGCGCGAGGAGGTCGAAGCCACCGTGGGGGAGTGGGAGGCCCGGTACGGCCTGCCCGCCGCGGACCCGCTCTGGCACGGGTGCGACAAGTTCGTCGAGCGGATCCGGTCGATGCTGTGAAAATCCCGAAGTCGCACCCGCGGTACGAGTCGCTGATGCGACGGGAGGAGCTCGTGCGCGCGTGGAAGGCGGGCATCGTGGTCCCCGAAGGGCTCATCGCCCACGGTCGCGGCGAGGCGTTCGACTATCTGCTCGGAGAAACAACGTCGGCTCCAGCGCTCGTCGCCGAACGTGCCGCTGCGGCGTTCCTCCTGCGCGCTCGAAGGCCGATGATCTCGGTCAACGGGAATGTGGCCGCGCTCGCGACCAGGGAGGTTGTAGGCCTGGCAAACATCGTTTCCGCGGGGATCGAAGTGAACCTGTTTCACCGCACCGAGACGCGGGTGCGTCGAATCGTTCGGAAGCTGCGCGCGGCCGGGGCGACGAACGTCCTCGGACGTGATCCGGACGCGCGTATCCCGGGGTTGGAATCCCGACGCGCCCTGTCCAGCCAGAAAGGCGTCTTCGGGGCCGACGTCGTGGTCGTGCCGCTCGAGGACGGGGATCGCACCGAGGCGCTCGTGCGAATGGGGAAGACCGTCATCAGCATCGACTTAAATCCCTTGTCACGCACATCCCAACGGGCCACGATCCCCGTGGTCGACGAACTGACCCGGGCCCTCCCCAACATGGAGAGGTTCGCCCGGGATTTGCAGAGCGATCCGGGAGAAATCGCACGACTCATCAAGACCTACCGGAAATCGGAAAACATGAAGGCCCTGTTCGCATTCCTAGACTGGCGACTGAGGGGCCTCCGCGAGGTCCCCAAGGTTGTGCGAGGGGCGTCACCACGGCCGCGCAGAATCCGGTCTACAAAAGACTAGGGCGTCTTCGCGCGGACCGACGACGGGTCATCCTGGTAATCTTGGTAGTCCTGATGAGCACGATTGCGGTACTCGCCGCTTTGCGAGCGGACCTCATCCGCCTCGGCCCTTCATCGGTGACCTTGCCCGAGGGGGCCGTCCAAGTCAGCGCGACCTGGTATCGACAGAGCGACGGCGACTCCGCGTATGACTATTATACGTTCTGGGTTCACATAGAAAACCGAGTCAATTCCGACTCGATCGTCCCGTACGCCATCGAGGTGAACATCTCCACGCGCGGTGGGCAGACGTTGGGGGGTTGGTTGCCGATGGGAGGCGATCACGGTCGGATGGAAAGGTTTGAGTGGCTTCTTGACGGGTCGTCCCCGCAAACGATCGCCCTGGAGCTTCCGGCGGGCTATGTGAACTGGGACGACGGGGGCGCGTACTTCACCTGGAGCGTGCAGGGAGAGCGAGGGCTGGCGAGCCAGGCGATCTTCCAGGGGAGTGCCGATTTCCTTCTCAACTCAGTCCGGTTCGCCGAGAACGCGACGATGGAAGCCCATGTGGATGCCCTCCTGATCTGGTGCTACGCGACCCCGTTCCAAGCCTATCCCGTGGCCTCCCGCGGCGAAACGGCAACTTGCCTTTACATCCCCGATCCGGGCTCGGAAGGTTCGACTCCATACTCGGCGTGTGGATGACGACTCCGGCTGCCTACGCGTTCCAGTGACCAGCCTTCCACTTGATGGAGCAGCCCATGGGAGGCACGAACGTCGTTGGAGGATCCTTGTGCGCCGCGAGCGCATTGAGGACATCCCGCATGACATGTTGGCGGACCCCTTCCGGATCCTTCGAGTCGTCGAGCTTCCCGCGGTATCGAAGCTTACGGGCCGCATCGAAGACGAAGAAATCGGGGGTGCACACGGCTCCATACGCTTCCGCTGACTTCTGGGCTTCGTCGCGCAAGTACGGGAAGTTGTAGCCCTTCCGCTTCGACCGCTCCACCATGTGGGCGAAGTCGTCCTCGGGATAGCTCTCTTCGTCGTTCGCGTTAATCATGACGAACTGCACTCCCTTTCCGGCGAAGTCCTTCTGGACCGCGATCGTCCGGTCCTCCCACGCCTGCACATACGGGCAGTGGTTGCACCAGAAGGCGACGACGAGGATCGGCTTGTCCTTGAACGATGCGAGGGAGTAGGTCTTGCCATCGACGCCGCGCAAGGAGAAGTCGATCGCCGCCGATCCGAGCGGAAGGCCCTCATACTGCTTCAGTTCCATTGTCTCAACCGGACCGACTAACGCGACCGTCCGTTAAGGATTTTACCGCCACCGGGTTCTGTCACAAATCGGGTGATGGAATCACGCCCACTTGCGACTCCACTCCGCTCGGCTCGTCCCGTGCGCTCGGTCCTCCTCGGACCAAGTCGTAGAGGGGACTCACGACGTCATGGCGGAGGGCACCGGGCCGGAACCGTACGGCCCTTGCCAAGGCCTCGTTGGAGGCCAAGGCGGTCTTCAGGATGTTCATGCCCGCGTTGATCTGCCGGTCCATCTCCCAGTCGCACATCTCGCAGACGAAATCCTGGCCCACCCTATCTCGGCGCCGGGCGCCACATACTGGGCAGGTCTTGGACGTCCATTGGGGGTTGACCTTGATGATCGGCACGCCGGCGAGGGCGGCCTTGTACTCGATCTGACGGTGGATCTCGGAACGGGGCCAGGCGGACAAGCGACGGTTCATCCGGTGGGAGCGGCCTCCCGCGCCGTGGAGGGTTAGATTCTCGAGGACGATTGCGGCTCGACGCGACATCGCGGACCCCACGAGCCGCTTGGACACTCGATGGAGCCTCTGCCGAACTCGGTTCCTCTCTCTGCGGCCCTCTCGATCGAGGAGGATCCGCTGGACGCGTCGGTCCTGGGACTTTTTCCTCGCAAGCCTCCTCCGTCGTCGGAAGTGAGTCTCCTGAATGCGCCGCACGCCGTCGAACGACACGCGGACGAGCCCCGCAGAATCGCCCGACACATGGACTCCATCGAGGGAATCCTCGTTCGTGTCGAGGGCGATCGCGCCCCGGGGCTCGTACGGCTTCGGGGCTTCCTTGCGCAGGACGACGATGATCTTCCCCGGGACCACGGTGAGGGATCCGAGACTCCATGATGGGTCGCTGAGCATTGATCGGTGCCACTCGGAGAGCGACAGGTGGAGCTGCACCCCCTCCGTCCCCCGGATCGGGATGCGAAGCCGGCCCGTCTCCCGGTCGAGCCAATAGGACTGGTTCTCGGCCTTGAGCATGAGCCTCCGCATGTAGGGGACGGAGGACCGGTTCTTTCTTCTCAGGCGCCGGCGATGGGCATTCAGCACCGACAAGGCGACCTCGAAGGCAGACGGGATGTACTGCTTGTACACCGCGTGGCGCGCGCTCAGGTCCGTGTACGCGGCCCGTGTGAGTCGAGCGCGAGATCGGATGTCGTCCCGCAGGGCGATCCGAATCGATTCGTTCACGAGGAGGCGGAACTCCGCGAGGAGCCAAACGAGACGGGGATCCTCCGACGTGACTGGAAAGACAAGGGCCCGGTGGGCGAGCACGTTTCTCTACTAGGGAAGAGGCTGGCGTCAAGGTGCCTGGGGGAGGTGCCCGAATGTGAAAATCCGGCTTGGGGAGCAATCAGAGATAGCGTTACCGTGCTTACCATTGCTCATCACCCGACTTGTTACAGAACCCCGCCACCGCAAGGTTATTCCCGCGTCACGGTCCTCGCGGGAGCGTGGGGAGGAGCGTCGCGCGATTCTTCCTGGCCGGACAGACGGCCGCGGGGGTCCTCTCTGTCGCGAACGCGTACGGCCCGTCCGTAGGCATGCGCGCCGACGCCTCGTCCGCGAACCACGTGACCCTCGTCAAAGGGAGCATCTGGGTGACGGGCAAGCGAGTGCTCACGGTCGGCGCGTGGGACGCACAAGGCGGCGCGAACGTCCAAGTCGAGGCATACGTCGAGGGGCTCACGGAACTGAGCGCGGACCCGAAAACGTTCGTCGGCATGATCCCGCGCCGGGACATGTGGCGGATCGCGTCGGCCTTCGTCGCGAGCCTGCGCGTGAATCCCGAGGCGGTGTTCGTCCATTCATGACATAAACTATAAGTGGAACTCGCCCAATGGACGAATCCCGTGAATTGACGTGAAGTTCGTCATAGTCACGGGCGGCGTTTTGTCCGGACTCGGCAAAGGCATCAGCACCTCTTCCATCGGGGTCCTGCTGAAGTCGAAAGGACTGCAGGTCTGCCCGATCAAGATCGACCCCTACCTGAACGTCGACGCGGGCACGATGAACCCGTACCAGCACGGGGAGGTCTTCGTCCTCGACGATGGCGCGGAGGTCGACCTCGACCTCGGTAACTACGAGCGATTCCTCGACGTCAACTTGACGGGAGACCACAACATCACGACGGGGAAGGTCTACCGCTCGGTGATCGAGAAGGAGCGACACGGCGACTACCTCGGCAAGACGGTCCAGATCATCCCGCACATCACGGACGAGATCAAGGCGCAGCTGCGCGGCGTCGGGGAGAAGGAGCGCGCGGACATCGTCCTCGTCGAGGTCGGGGGCACGGTCGGCGACATCGAGGGGATGCCCTTCCTCGAGGCCGTCCGCCAGCTGGGCCAGGAGATCGGGAAGGAGAACGTCTTCTTTGTACACACGACGCTCGTGCCGATCATGGGCGCGGTCGGGGAGCAGAAGACGAAGCCGACCCAGCAGAGCGTACGGGAACTTCGCTCGATGGGGATCCAACCGAGCGTCATCATCGCGCGCGGCGAGCACTCCCTCGAGCCGGACATCAAGAAGAAGATCGCCTTCTTTTGCGACGTCCCCGTCGAGGGCGTCATCAGCGCGCCGGACGCCTCCACAATCTACGACGTGCCGCTCCTCTTCGACGGCCAGGGCCTCACGGAGTACATCATGAAGACGCTCCAGCTGGAGCCGAAGGCGGAGGACATGCGGGAGTGGAAGGAATACCTCGACAAGCTGAAGAATCCCGAGAAGGAGGTGACGATCGCGCTCGTGGGCAAGTACACCCACCTCAAGGATTCGTACATCAGCCACATCGAGGCGTTCCACCACGCGGGCGCCCACGCCCGCGTGCGCGTGAACCTGAACTGGGTGGAGTCGCTCGACATCGAGAAGCACGGGACGAAGGCGCTCGAGGGGTCGGACGGCATCCTCGTGCCCGGCGGGTTCGGGGATCGCGGGATCGAGGGGAAAATCGCCGCCACCCGCTACGCGGCGGAGAACGACATCCCGTTCCAGGGCGTATGCCTCGGGTTCCAGCTCGCGACGGTCGGGTTCGCGCGGGACGTCCTCCATCTCGAAGGCGCGAACAGCTCCGAATTCAATCCGAAGACGCCGCACCCCGTCATTGACCTGCTCCCGGAGCAGCGGACCGTGAAGGGAATGGGCGCGACGATGCGGCTCGGCGCCCACGAGATCGACGTCGCGCCGAACTCGATGACCGCCAAGCTCTACGGGTCCGCGAAGATCTTCGAGAGGCACCGACACCGCTACGAAGTCAACCCGGCGTACATCGCCAAGCTCGAGGACGCCGGATTGCGGTACGTAGGCCGCTCCGATGGCGGCCGTCGAATGGAGGTCCTCGAACTCGAAGGCCATCCGTACTTCGTCGCGTCCCAATTCCATCCGGAGTTGCGATCCCGCCCGCTTCGGCCGTCGCCGATCCACCTGGGCCTTGTTCGCGCCGCCGCGTCGTAGCCCGCAACCTTTAAACCGACCCGGCCCTTAGGCGTCGTCCGTGTCCACCCTGAGCTACGACCAACTCCTCGCTCGCGCCAAGAAGGCCCTTCCGGCCGCGCTCAGCAGCGGAGAGCGGTTCCAGGTCCCCGGCCCCGACGTCGTGATCGAGGGGAAGACGACCCTCCTCCGGAACTTCGAGGATATCGTCGGCGCGATCCGACGGGACCCCGACATGGTCCTCACGTACCTCTTGCGGGAACTCGGGACCTCGGGAGCCCTGGAAGGCCGGCGGGTCGTGTTCAAGAGCAAGGTCACGGCGCAGCAGATCGAAGAGCGGATCAAGTCCTACGTCGAGGCGTACGTCCTGTGCCAAGAGTGCGGCCGCCCCGACACGCGGCTCGTGAAGGAGGACCGCATCGCGATGCTCGAATGCGACGCGTGCGGCGCGCGGCGGCCCGTGAAGGCGGTGAAGAAGGCCGCCAAGGTCGAGGAGGCGCCCCTCGTCGAGGGCAAGGTCTACGAGCTCATGATCCAGGACATCGGGAAGAAGGGCGACGGGATCGCGAAGCTCGACAAGTACGTGATTTACGTACCGGGGACCGCGAAGGGCGCCATCGTGAAGGTCTTCATCGAGAAAATCGCGGGGACCGTGGCGTTCGGACGCGTGACGCGGGAGTAGGCGGCGCATGCGCCGGGAGTACGCGTCGATCGCCGCGATGGCGATCATCCTCCTCTGCAGCCAGCTCGTGGCGCTCTCCCTCTCGGGCTTGTTCCAGGCGAACAGTTTCCAGGCGTTTGCAAATCCCGGCGACGTCACGAACACGGTCATTTACGTCGTCATGATCCTCGCCTTCACGGGCGCGATCCTCGCCCTCGTGCGGTACCGCAAGCAGCACCTCGCGAAGTACGTCATCATGGCGTCGATCTTTCTCACGCTTGCGTTCATCCTCCTCCTTCCGCTGTACTACGGGCTGTACTACGCCAGCGGAGGCGCGCTCGACGGCGACGTGCTCGGATACGTGGCGACGCTGCTCTCGTTCCTCGTCGCGGCGCTCCTTGTCTTCCTGCTGGTCAAGTTCCCGGAGTGGTACGTGGTCGACGCGATCGGTTTCCTGACGGCGGCCGGGGTGACGGCGATCCTCGGGATATCGTTCGGGATCTTGCCCGCGTTCCTCCTGCTCGTCGCGCTGGCTGTCTACGATGCGTGGGCGGTGTACCGGACGAAGCACATGATCACCCTCGCCGACGAGCTGACGAGTCAGCGACTCCCGATCCTCCTCGTCATCCCGAAGAAAGCGGGCTACTCGTTCCGCGAGCAGAAGAGCCTCAAAGAGCAGGTCGCGTCCGGAGAAGAACGGGAGGCGATGTTCATGGGCCTCGGAGACCTCATTATCCCAGGGATCCTGAGCGTCTCCGCGTTCACGTTTCCCCCGCTGAAATGGGACCCCGGGATCGGCGCTTCCGTGCCGGACATCCGGATGATCTTCGGCCTTCCATCGAACCTGTTCATCTCAATCTGCGCGATCATCGGGAGCCTCATCGGCTTCGCGTTCCTCATGCGGTTCGTCGTGCGAGGAAATCCTCAGGCGGGATTGCCCCTGCTGAACGGAGGCACGATTGCCGGGTACCTCCTCTCCTTCGCACTCGTCTATGGGACGGCCTATTCCTTCGGACTCCTGTAGGGATCCGATCGCACCAAATCTCCAAGATCGGGGGACGCCGACTCGACGACGGGCGAGACAAAGCTTTTTGTAGCGCCCGACCTTCGCAACGCCCCTCGAGGTCGAACGTGGCCCTCTGGCAAGGACGCTCGAAACGAAAGCCGACCGGCGGTCGATACCGACCGATACGCAAGAAGCGCAGGCGAGAAATCGGGCGGGAGCAGCAGTACGCATTCATCGGACCACAGCGCCTCAAGCTCTACCGAACGAAAGGCGGAAACCGGAAGGTGCGCGTCCTGAAGGCGGAACACGCGAACGTCCTCGACCGCCGCACGGCCGCGACGAAGAAGGTCAAGATCATCACCGTCAAGGCGAACCCCTCGAATCCGAACTTCGTGACGCGGAACATCATCACGCGCGGCGCCACGGTGCAGACGGAAATCGGCCTCGCGCGGGTGACGTCGCGCCCGGGTCAGGACGGCGTGATCAACGCGGTCCTCATCGAGGGCCCGGCGAGCTAGGATCGCTCACTCCGCGGACTTCGTGATGCCGACGTCCTTGATGAGGGCGTAGGGCACGAAGTTCGGGATGCTGACTTCGCCCCACCACATCATCTGCTCCGTCTTGTTGCTCAGGGCCACGATGTTCTTCATCATGCGGAGGATGTTGTCCGTCAACCGGACGTCCTTCCACGTTTCGGCGACCTCTCCCTTCCGGATGTGGAAGATGCCATCCCTCGGGATCGTCGAGAAGTCTCCCGTGACGTACGATTGGTAGCGCGTGTACCAAGTGTTCGTGAGCCAGAGGCCGTCCTTGACCTCCGAGAAAATCTCGTCTTTCGTCCAGTCGCCCGGATTCACGAACAACGCGTGCGGCTCCGGATAGACGAGTCCTGCATTCCCCGTGGTCTTCGTCTTGAACTTCTTCGCGGTCGTCGTGTTGTGAAGGTACGTCTTCAGGACGCCCTTGTTGACGAGGACGTTCCGCCGCGTCGGCACGCCCTCCGCGTCGAACCGCTTCCGGGCGATCGAGTCGGCGGATCCGTCGTCGTACTGGGTGAATTGCGACGAGGCGACCGCTTTGCCGATCTTCTTGCCGTACGGCGACAGCCCGGCGAGGACGGCCCAGGCGCTGAGTCGCCCGCCGACTTGCTCCGAGAGCGAGCCGAAGATCAACGGGTCGAAGATGATGGGATATCGACCCGGCTTGCCCGGTTTCGGGTCTCGCGCGAGCGCCGCAATCCGCCCCGCCTTGTGGCCCGCGCTCGCGGGATCGAACTGCGAGAGCTTCGTGGCGGCGGCGACGCCGTGGCCGCTCGACTCGAGCGCCACCAGCGCGCGGATCGACAGGTAGAGGCTCGCGCGATGGTCATGGGACTCCGCGCCGTTCGAAGTCGAGAGAAAGTGCTCGTCTTCGTACTTCCAGAACGATCCAGCGCACTCCTTCGCGCCTTCGTCCAAGGCGCCGCCGATCGCCGCCTCGACGTACTTGCCCCCTTCGCCAAGGGCGACGACTTTCGGGTCCGGTCGCGTGCGGGCATATTTGAACGGTCCCTTCGCGATGCCCGCATAGTCGGGATTCTCCTGGGAGCCCTTGGCAATCTTCACGAGGCGTTCGACGGCCTCGTCCGCCCGCGTAAGGTCCTTGATGTCGCTCGCGAGGACCCGTTTCCGGTACACGAAGAAGACGGATGCGCTGGACTCGCGCCAGCGATTGCTGATCACGGGCTCGTTCCGGGCGAAGCGAATCTGGTACGAGCGGTTCGCCACGATCTCCGCGACCGCATCCTGGCAGCCGAGCGAGATGGCCTTCTCCACGATCCGCGAGGCGATATCCTCCATCGGATCACCTCAGGTACACGTTGCGAAGGCGGATCGTCGGTCCACCCATGGCCGCGTCGAGCGCCTGACCCGGATCGGACTTGCCGCAGAATCCCGCCTCGAAATCGAGGTCCTTCCCCACAGCGTCGACGGCCGACCAAAAGGCGGGGGTCGTGAGCTCGATGACGGTCCCGCGGACCGGGTGCTTGATCTCCCCGTTCTCGACGAGGTACGCCTCCCGGCCCGCGTACTTCGCATTGTAGCGCTTGTCGTCGATGTTCCATTCCATGAAGCTCTTCATGTACACGCCGAACTTCACCTCCTCGAGCATCTCGTCGACGGCGTAGTCCTTCGGCTCGACGAACGTGTTCGCCATCCGGACGATCGCCTCGACGTTGTAGTTGACCGCCCGCGAGGCGCCGTTGCTCCGGGTGCCGAGTGCCGCCGCCGTCTCCCGATTATGGAGGAACTCCGTCACGCGGCCCTCCTTGTACAGGTACCGCCGTCTCGCCCTGACGCCCTCGTCGTCAGTGGCGTAGTACGCGATCGCGTGCTCGACGGTCGGATCGTCGACAACGTTCACGAGGTCGGAGCCGACCCGCATCCCCGCGCCGTCCGGCGGGATGAACGACTTCCCTGCCTGGCTCGCCTCGCGCCCCAAGACGCGGTCCGCCTCGGTCGGATGGCCGCACGACTCGTGCGAGGCGATGCCGGCGACTTGCGGTCCCGCCACGAGGTCCATCTTCCCCTCGGGGGACTTCTTGCCTTCTTTCAGCGAGCGCTGCATGGAGCGGGCCTCTTCGACCACGCGGCGGCTCAGGTCCCACATTTGCACGCCTTCCCAACCGCCGGACCAGCCGTAGTTCCGGTGGGTCTGTTCCACGCCGCCTTCCGCCGTGACCGTGAGGAAGTAGAACGCCCGCAGCCGCGGGCTATACGACCGGATGCGGGATCCTTCCGAGTTCGCGAAATATTTGGAGATCCGGTTGCCGGTGAGCTGGAAGGTACGAGCCGGGATCTTGAGTCCGAGCGCGACGAGGTCCGCGTCGACCGACCGGATCTCCGCGATCTTCTCCTCGACCGAGACGTCTGCGAGTCTCTTCTGCTCCGGGACGGACCAGCTCATCGTGATCGCATCCTCGCGGGCGAAGACAATCCTCGATTTCCGTCGAGATGCTTTCGCGATCTTCACCGCGTCGTCGACGACTCCGCGCACGTCCGACTTCGTCAGGGAGTTCGTCGCCGCGAATCCGAGGGCGCCATCGACGAGGACCCGCACCCCGATCCCCCGATCGTCGCCGATGTAGAGGGCGTCTAGGACGCCGTTCTTCAGGATGAACGACTCCTGCTCCTGGCCCTCGTACCGCCCCTCGGCGTACGAGGCCCCCCTCTTGGTCGCATGATCCACCGCAAAATCCACGAGCTCCGAGCGATCGTCCTCCATCGAGCTCCCCCGAAACGCGCCCGACAAAGCGGTCGGACGAATGAAGATATCGGCGGCGCGCGTCGGCCGACCAAAGGCTTATGACGGCGCCGCGATTCGGACGGCGCCCATGCCGAAGGGAGACCGCCCGATCGTCCTGTATCCGGCGTACTTCGACCTGGGACGCTCACGGGACGGCGGCCGACGGGTCGCGAAGCGGTGGGCCGTGGAATCGCCGACGGTGCAGGAGATCGCGACGGCCGCCAAGGTGCTCGGCCTCGAGCCAAAGATCGAGGATGGAAAGGCGTTCCCTTCGACGCCGTGGCGGAAGGAGGGCCGCGTGCTCGTCCGGGCGGACTATTTCAAGACGTCGATCGTGCAGAAGGTCGCGCAGCGGATCAAGGAGGCCCGCTAGGGCAGACCGCGGATCAGCCGTGGTCCTGCCCGGTCCGGACGTCCTCCACGAGCCGCTTGCCCGACGAGACGAGGTCGACGGAATGGATCACGGCGCCGAGCTCCCGCAACGCCTCCTCGACGCTCGGGTAGTTGATCGCCGACCCTTCGATCGTCACCTTGACGCTCTCGGTCTCCTGGTCCACCTCGTCGAGCGTGAGGCTCACGCCGTCCACCCCCTTGAGGCCGCTTAGCCGGAGCGACATGTCCACGAGGGACGGCCTGTGGGGCTTCAGCACGTCCAGGACGATCCGCTTGATGTCGCTCAACCGAGGGCCGCTCCGAGGGACGGCGTCGATGGGGGCGTTCGACTATAAACGTTCCGTGGCTCACGCGGTCGTGACTTCCGCGCCGTCCACGCCGACGATCACCGTATGCTCCGTCTGCGCGACGATCCCGCCGTCGACGTCGAGGAGGGCGGGGTACGTCATCACGGCGCCGCTGCGTACGAGCCGGTTCAGGAGGGCCGGCGCGCGCGGGTCGAGGCGATGCGCCCAACGTTCGGCGAACGGGAGCGTCTTGAACTCCCCCGACAACATCTGCAAGAAATCGTCCGGCGCCGCGTGGCCGTGCGCCTTCGGCCGGAGCACGCGGTAGATGTTCCCGCTCTTGCGGCCATCGACGTGACCCGCGCCAGCCGAGGCGAACGGCTCAATCGCGACGACTTCCCCGGCCTCGAGCACGTCGTGGCCGTGCGGCACGTTCGGGACGCTCTTCCCCGCATGCAGGACGTACCGCTCGATCGTGTGCCCGGTCAGGTTTCGCACGGGTCGGTACCCGCCCGACTCGATCGCGCGCTGGATGCCTTCGCCGATGGCCTGCGTCGCGACGCCCCCGTGGACCGCTTCGATCGCGGTCTGCAACGCGAGTTCGGACGCCCGAATCAGCGTCGTCCAGTTCTGCGTCCCGACCTCGACCGTCACCGCGGTGTCCGCGATCCAGCCGTCGATGTGGGCGCCGAGATCCAGCTTGACGACGCTCCCACGCTGGAACCGGAGCGCGTCGTCGTGCGTCGGCGTGTAGTGGGCGGCGATGTCGTCGATCGAGAGGCAGGTCGGGAACGCCGGACGCGCGCCGCGCTTGCGGAAAAGACCTTCCACCTCCTCCGCGACGTCGAGGAGGAGCGCGCCCTCCTTCACGAGCCCGACGGCGTGCTCGCGCGCCTCGCGCGAGATCCGGCCGGCCCGGAGCAGGGACTCGCGCGCGGAGGCGTCCATGGGGCTACGCCCCCGTCGGAAGGACCCCTTGCCTAAGGACCTTTGGCCGGTCGCCGGAGAGGTCGACGACGGTCGACTCGCCGCCGAGAGGCGTCGGGCCTCCGTCCACGTAGATGTCAACGTGGTCGCCGAGCTGCTCGCGCGCCTCCGGGCACGTCACCGGGGACGGCCGACCGTGGACGTTCGCGCTCGTCGACGTGATGGGGCCGTACGCCTTCGCGAGGAGGCGCGGGATCGGGTGGGCCGGGACGCGGATCGCAATCCGGCCGTCCGGTCCGACGATCGGCGCGGGCGCCTCCGGTGTGGCCCGCAGGACGACCGTGAAGGGGCCCGGGAGGTTCTTCGCGCAGAACGCCTCGGCGGTGGCCGACTTGGCGCCGAACCGGAACACGTCGGCGGGGTCAGCGATCGCAATGGAGATCGGCTGGTCCCGCGGACGGCCTTTCGCCGCGAAGACGCGATCCACGGCCGCCCGCTGGAACGGGTCCGCTCCGAGACCGTACACGGTGTCCGTGGGATGCACGACGAGACCGCCGATCCGTAGGACCTCGCGGAGGCGGCCCAGCGCCGCGGCATCCAGGACGTACTTCGTGCCCAGCGACTGCGCGACGATCGTGACGGCCACGGTCGCGCAAGGGCGGTCCGCCTAAAGGCTTTCACGGCCTCAGAGATACAGCAGATAGGCGAGCGTGACCGAGGCGTCCCGCGACGGAGCGTAGGCCTCGAGGCGCATGCCCCGAGCCTGCAGGAGCTTCGGTACGATCGCCCGCGTGAACGGAGCCGAGTCCTCGGACCGAGATACCTCCTCGATCGGAAGGAAGGCGGCCTCGCTCACCTCCCCGCCATCCGCCCGCGGCTCTCCGGATTCGTAGGCCATCGAGAAGATCAAGAACGTGTCGTTCGCCGTCGCGGTGACGCGGTTCCGGACGCCGACGAGGGCGTCTGCGCGGCCCACGACCGCCGTCTCCTCGCGGACCTCCCGCTCGACGGCCTGAGCGACCGACTCGCGCGGCTCGACATATCCGGACGGGATCGTCCAAAGACCTTTCGCGGGGCCGTACGTCCGACGCACGAGGAGCAAGCCGCCTTCTCGGATCAGAAACGCGCCAACGCCGACCGTGATGGGGAGGGACGCGACGTCCAGGGCCATGGGGCCGGCGAAGGGATTCGGGGAGATGGCTTTTATGCCCGCCGCGGACTTCCGGCTTCCTCGGTGGCACGATGGGGAGGACCGTCACCTTCACGCCCGGTCGCTTCCTGCGCAAAATCTGGCAGCTGGGCAATTTCGATGTCTCGCCGGACGGCCGGAGCTTCGCGTACGCCGCGAACAAGCGAGAGCAGTGGTCCGTCTACCTGATGGACCTACGGACGAAGCGCGAGCGGATCCTCGTGAAGTCCGAGCAGTCCGTCGTGAATCCCGAGTTTTCGCCGGACGGCCGCTCGCTCGCGGTGCAATCCGATTTCGAGGGGGACGAGAACTACAACGTCTACGTCGTATCCGTGAAGGGGACGGGCGTCCGCAAGATCACGGACACCCGATTCGACAGTTCGTTCCCCCGGTGGTCGCCCGACGGCACGAAAATCGCGTTCGTCTCGAACCGAGACGGGGACCGCGACAATGTGTTCGCCGTCGACGCCGCGGGAGGAGACGCGAAGCAACTCACGGACGTGGACGACATCGTGACGGAGATCGCGTGGCGCCCCGATGGCCGGAGCCTGGCCTTTTCCGCCGGCGTCGGACTGCACGACTACGTCGGGATCGTCGACATCACCGGGCGGATGGAGAAGCTCGTCGCCTTCCCCGAGTCCGAGAGCTCGATCGGCGGCGACGTCGGTCGTCCGCGGCCGTGGTCGCCCGACGGCCGGGAGCTCGCGTTCGTCTCGAACGTCCACGACCACCTCGACATCGGCGTGCTAGACCTCGAGACCCGCGCGGTGCGGTGGCTCGTCGAGAACCGCTGGGACAAGACGATGCCCGTGTGGTCTCTCGACGGCCGGCGCATCGCGTTCCTCGAGAACCACGACGGGAACATCCGGCTGAAGTCCGTGAGCCGCGGAGGCCCCGAATCCGTCGCCGAGTCTCCGGCAAGCGGGTCGGCGTTCCGGCCGCTCTGGTCGCCGGACGGAGGGACCCTGTTCTACCTGCAATCGAACTTCCTGCGTCCGGAGCGGTTCGTCGCGCGGCGGGGACCGCGGACGACGCGCCTCATCGAGAGTGTGCGGACGGCCCTTCCGGCAAGGGAACTCGCGGACGGGAAGCTCGTGTGGTACCCGACGTTGGACGCCCGCAAGATCCCCGCGTGGCTGTTCGTGCCGCCGGCCCGCCGCTCGCGCCACGCGGCCCTCGTGTGGCCGCACGGCGGCCCGGAGTCCCAGACGGTCAACGAATGGTACATCCGGCCGCAGCTCCTCGTCGCCCAAGGCTTCACGGTCCTCGCCCCGAACTACCGCGGCGGGACGGGCTACGGCCGCGCCTGGCGTCGGCTCAGCGACCACGACCTCGGCGGAGCGGACATGCAAGACATCATCGCCGGAGGGCGGTGGCTCGTGGAAAACGGCTACTGCCGTCCGGACCGGCTCGGGATCATCGGTGGGAGCTACGGTGGATACGCGGTCGCCCATTGCCTCGAGCAGGCCCCGGAGCTGTGGAGCGTCGGCGTGAGCATCGTCGGCTACTTCAACTGGACGACCGCGACGACGAACGAGCGCGGGTACCTCCAGCGATACGACCGACAGAAGATGGGCCACCCGGACGAAGACGCGGACCTCTTCCGGAAGCTTTCGCCGATCTTCTACCTGGACCGGATCCGGGCGCCGGTGCTCTTCACGGGCGGCGCGCACGACCCCCGCTGTCCCGTGACGGAGGCGAGGGCCATGGTCGAGGCGATGAAACGGATGCGCAAGGTCGTCGACTATCTCGAGTTCCCCGACGAGGGACATGCGCCCCGCAAGGTCTCGAACCAGATCGTGCTGTACGAACGCGTGATCGACTGGTTGACGCGATATCTGCCGGACGCGTGACCCGGTCAGACGAGGGACCGGACCGCGTCGAGCAGGCGGTCGACGATGTCCGGTTCCGCCTGCGTGCCCATCGTGCCAATCCGGATCGTCCGGCCGCGGAGCGGTCCGAGCCCGCCCGAGATGGTGATGCCGTGCTCCGCCTGGAGGCGCTTCACGAGTGCACTGGCGTCGATTCCTTGCGGGGGCGTCATGCACGTCACGGTATTCGAGACGAGGTCCGGCGGGGCGAGCGGCGCGAATCCTAGATCCGCGAGGCCGTCCCGGAGTCGGGCGGAGGCCTTCGCGTGACGGGCGTAGCGGGCGTCGAGGCCTTCCTCCTTCACGAGCACGAGCGCGCGGTGGAACGCGTAGAACAGGTTCGAGGAGACCGTCGTTGGCGTGGGATGCCACTCGCCCCACTCGCGTGCGTACCGCTCCCAGGTGAAGAGGTTCAGGTACCAGCCCTCCGCGCCTTTCGGATCGGTCGCCTCCCAGAGCGACGGTGCGACGGTGACCGGCGTGATCCCCGCCGGTGCTGCGAGGCATTTCTGGGACGCGCCGAACGCCGCGTCGACGCCGATCGCGGCCGCCGGCAGGCGGATGCCCCCGAGCGACGAGACCGCGTCGACGACGACGAATGCGCCGACCGCGTGCGCGGCCTCGACGATCGGCTCAAGGCGGTTCGTGACGCCCGTGGAGGTCTCGTTGTGGACGAGGGCGACGGCCTTCGTCGGCGACTTCAGCGCACTCCGCAGCCCGTCGAGGTCCGGCCCGGAGCCCCAGGGCGAGGCGACGACGTCCGCCTTGACTCGGTGCGTCAGGAGGACCTCTCGGATCCGATCCCCGAAGAAGCCGTTGGACACGACCACCACGCGATCGCCCGGACGCAGGAACGTGTAGGCGAGCGACTCAAGGCCCGTGTGGCCGGGTCCGGCGAGCGGGAACACCCGGTGGTCGGGGGCGGACCAGAGGTACCTCATCAGGGAGAGGGTCTCGGTGAACGTCTGGACCCACGCGTCGCCGTAGTGAGGGAGCGCCGGCTTCGCGAATTCCTCGAGGACCCGGGGATGCAGAGGCACGGGACCCGGTATCAACAGGAGACCCGGATCCATTTGAATCGTTCAAGGATGGGTTCGACGCTACTTCAAGCTGTCCCGACACGCTGTGTCACGGGTCGCCGCCGGCTCAGTCGCGGATCCCTTCCTCCGACACGCTGAAGACCGCCTCGGCCTCGGGAAGGCTCGGGGAGTCGATCAGACGGGCAATCCGCTTGCCGCCCTTCGACTTGCGGAGATAGACGCGGAACGTCGCGCTGTGGCCGACGATGTGACCGCCAATCGGCCTCGTGGGGTCTCCGAAGAACGCGTCCGGCTTCGCATGGACCTGGTTCGTGACGTAGACGACGGCGTTGTGGATGTCTCCGAACCGCATCAACTCGTGGATGTGCTTGTTCAGGAGTTGTTGGCGCTCCGCCAAGACGCCACGACCGATGTACTCGGCGCGGAAGTGCGCCGTCAGCGAATCGATCACGATGAGACGAATCGGGAAGTCCTGTGTCAGCTCCTGGGCCTTCTCGACAAGGAGCATTTGGTGGTGGCTGTTGAACGCGCGAGCAACATGAATGCGCTTCAGGATTGCGTCCGCGTCGAGCTCGAGGGCGTCCGCCATATGGCGGATGCGTTCCGGCCGGAACGTCTGTTCCGTGTCGATCCAGACCGTGTCGCCGTTCAGCCCGCCGTCGTCCTCGGGCCGCGTGACGTTCACCGCGAGCTGGTGCCCGAGCTGGGAGTTGTGCATGAAGGTCGGGACTGATCCGCCGACGAATGCGTGACCATCCGGGACCACGAAGTCGTACACCCAGTCGTCATAGGGACGAATCTCAATCGACACGATTTCGTCCCAAGCCATCGCATGGATGTTGCTGATCTGGGGAAATGCTTCCTCGAGGAGGCGCAGCCGATCGGTGATTCGAGGCAGTAGCGCCTCCCGCAGGCGACGCCGTAGTGTCGTATCTTTTGGCAATCCGCGCCAGAGATAGTTTCGCAGGGCGGACGGCGAAAGCCCGAGATTGGCAGCGAGGCTTTCGTATGGGAAGGGTATGAGATCCACGAGCTCGTTGAACTCCTGACTTGTGAGCCCGTCCAAGGTCTCGGCCAGGCTCTGGGCCTTCCGTAGCCTCTCGCGTCCCGTCAAAAACTCGTGGACGATCCGGCGGAAGGTAACGTCATTGATTGTCTTCCCTTCATAGCGACTCCGCGTCAAAACGTGATAGAACGTCTCCGCCTCGTTCGCTGCTCTGCCAATTGCCTTCCGGCGCCGGCCACGATTTCCTCCGAGTGTTTTCCGATAGGTCAGCGCAAGAAATTGGGGAATCCGTGTGGGATACCCGTGCGATGAGTTGCGGGTCCGAAACGCGGGAATCTTTTTCGTCAACATCGGGATCTGCAGTCCATCCCGGCCGAAGCCGACAACAAAGACCACGAAGTAGGTGGCCCCGTCGACAACCTTCTCGCTCCGCGTCACGCGGACCCCGAGCCGCCCGAAGAGGTACGCCAAGTCGGTAGCCAAGCCGGAACTCTTCGTGGTCGCGCTAACGATCTTCTCCTCAATGGAGCCGTCGCCGTCGAGGTAACCGGCGAGAAAGCTTCGGACGACCTCCTCGCTTCCCGAGAGAACATCCATCGGGGCCCGTTTGGTCCCCGCCCGAGACCGCGCTAGGCTGCCGAGGAACGCCACGGTCGGTCGGCGGAAAAAGACAACCCTCACATGTGGTGCCGATCCATGCGGGCGGACCCGTGGCGAGTAGCCGAAACGTCTCCCGACGTACGCCTGAACCCAGTCAATGATTCGTTGGTCGGCGTTGCACAGAGAAACGGGGTTCGCGGTGCCCTCTGCGACGAACAGCCCAAGGAAATACGCATCGTCCTCCGAGAGACCACCTCCCTCAATCGTAATCGATTTCGGCCCCGCGACAGGGTCGCCAGCAGAGAGTTTTGCAGCCGGCACCCATTGGACCCCTTGATCGGTAACCGTGAGAAACCGATGGGCTCCCGTGACTTCGAAAAGGGCTCCACGTGATGTGCGAATGCGATACACCTCGTGAGCACGCTCTCGATAGATGGCGCTCGCTGCAGTAAGACCGAACCCCGTTGAGGGAAGACCTAGAACCTGTACGGGGGCGCCAGGAACCACAAATCCGTCGTCCAAGGGGGTCTCACCATACGATCGGGCGTACTTCTCGTAAACGTCCTCGATGGGTTCGATGTGAGGATGTCGGTCATTAAGATAGAGGACCATGCTATTCCTTGTCACGCACTTTCCGCTGCCAAACTCGCCATACATTTCGGTGATCGCCTGCGTCTCGAGGCCGCCGCCGAGCAGCTCGTCGAGGGCCTTCGAGCACGTCGTGAGCTTCGCGACGGACTTACGCCGCTCCAGGATCACGTCCCCGGTCTCGAAGCCGCCGATGTCGACGGCCTCCCGGGCCGCGATGATGATCTTCTGGGCAACGTTCGTACCGATTTCGGCGGCGTCCGCGACCATCGTGGGCGAGGCGACTGCCAGTCCCATCAGGTCCGTGAACCCGGCCTCGCGCAGCTTCTCCGCCGTCGCGGGGCCTACCCCGGGAAGTTCCTCGATCGACTTGACCGCACTGACCGCAATGGCCACCTTTTCACCCTTCTTCTCATCCTTGGCCATCCTTAAGGCGGTAACACAGGGGGGTGGGTGAAACTATCGTTTTTTGAGGCACCCGATGCGGTGCGAATTGGACTCGGCTCGCGGCCGGCGAAGAGCCACAATCGTGTTCCATAGCGGAGGCCAGCGTAGTCCGGAATTGCCTGGTACGTCGTGGATTCGGCCGGGAGACAAGCCAAAATCGATCCTCTGTGGGACAGAGTCGCTTTGCCTCGCAGAGAATCGAGTTCGACCTATCGCGGGACCTCTTTCCATCTCGGCATGAAACCTCAACGCAGCGAAATCGGTACGAAAGGCAATGCCGCGCTTGTGAACGTGCCTCGCTTCGCCATCACCCGATGGCGGGCGGCGATGGGGCTCATGGGCTCGGGGCTCGCGACGTCCGGGATCGGGCTCGCCTGGGACTTCTACGTTCACGAAGTCGCGAGGGACGCGGGAGAAGTGGAGTCGATCTTCGCGACACCCCACCTGGTCATCTTCGCGGGGATCGGGATCACGGCCCTCGGATTCCTGGTGTCCCTCGTCGGCGTGCGATTCCGCGGGAGCCCGTCGGTCGAGACGGCGTAGCGGCCGTGCGCGGTCGCCGTGAGCTCCCCAGGCCCCGGCCCTCTGAGCCGCAGAGAACCGATGTCGGCTTGTGTCCCGGGGCCCTTTCCCTCCTCATGAACGCCAAATCGCACGAGACCGAGACGCTCTCGCCCCGCGACGCCGTGTCGGAAATCCGGCGGATCGAGGGACTTCACGACGCCCTCGGAAAGCGCGCGAGCGGACTCACGTGGATGATTTGGGGCGTGATCGCGCCGGCGATCTTCGTCAGCTACAGCCTCCTCGGCATCGTCGCAAGTTTCCCATCGGAGGTTGGCGCGAACCACGCGCTGGCGCCGCTGTTCCCCCTCCTCTGGATGCCGTGGGCCGCCCTTGGATTGGCCGCCACCGCGACCCTGTGGCGCTCCGTGGGTCTCGTCCTACCGGTTCGCTCGACCCGGATGCGGGAAGGGATCGTCTCGGGCGTCATCATCGTCGCCCTCATCTTCGCGGGGTTCGTCGCGATCGCCCTCACCCGAGCGCCCATCGTGGAGCTCGCCTGGGTCCTCATGGCGCAGGGCTTGGGCCTGACCGTCGTCGGGCTCCTTGGGCTCAACTGCAACGACGTGACCGAGCGGCGGCTCTGGGTCCTTGGGGGCATCCTCCTCCTGGTGACGAGCCTGATCGGCAGCCTCGTCCTCGGCGGGGACATCTCGCAGGCCCGCCAGTCCTTCATGGTCATCTCCCCCCTCGCGAGCTCCCTCGTGCTGTTCGGAGGCGGAGTCTACCTCACCCGACGCGCCTGAGGTCGGCGATCGTGTGGCGTTGCCCAGCTTGGACCCGGTGATCCACCAGGCCACGCGCCTGCGCATCATGACCCTCCTGTTCCGGAACCGAACCGCTGCGTTCACGTGGGCACGAGACACGCTCGGGCTGACGGACGGCAACTTGGACACGCATGCGACACGGCTCGAGGAGGCGGGCTATATCCTCAGGGGACGCGTCCTTACGACCGCGGGCTTCCAAGTCCGCCTGCGCATCACCTCGGAAGGCGACGTAGCGTTTCGCGCCTACCTCGAAGCCTTGCGCGCCTACTTTCTCACGGAGCCGGTCGAGCCGCACGTCGAAGGCGGTGTCCCGCCCTCCGCACCGTCGTGAGCGTGCACGCGGGACACGGGACACATTTCTCTTCAGGTGACGACGAGCTCCGCATCGGCGTCCGACGTCGCGAGGAACGTGCCGTGGACAATCCGGGCGGTGGACGAGTCGACCGTGAAGTGAACGAGGACCGTTGCGCGCAGCACAGGCGGGGACCCGCCGTCGCTGGACAGACAGACCAGTTGCGCGACGATCGTGAGTGCCGTTTGCGGCCTCGGCGCGAGGTGGTTGACGAAGTCGCAGCTCACCCGTGACGTGTCTTGGGACATCCCCGAGCCGAGCTGGTCCACCCAGCCGTTCTCGAAATCCCATCGCGCGGCGGTCGCGAGGGTCACGCACCATGCGCGCCCCCGCACTGAAACCGGGCCTCGAACCCGCGAATCGTCGACAGGTCTACGCCGTCCAGGCGCAGAATAGGCGTCCGATCGGATTCGGGCGCGGGAGCCGAGCCTACAAAACTGGCCAAGACGGCTACGGCGAGGAAGACGGGCACTGCGAATCGCATGACGGTCAGAGGAGCCGAGCCCCTCTGATCCCTGATAGCCTAGAGCATCGATAAGCCTGTGGCGTGCGCGCGGGGACGCCGACTCATTCAGGGCTCAATCGGGGAGGACGGCTCGGGGCCCGCGGTGGCCTCCGCCGGCTCCCTCTCGGTGTGGCCGCGCCAGCCCGAGGCGACCCGCAAGTACAGGAATACGGGCTCCCCGAGGCGGGTGATCATCAGGCCCTTGTGCGTCAGCGTGTACCGGCTGGCCGTGGGACGCGCGGTCGCCGAGGAGCGCTGGACGAGCCCCGCCCTCTCGAGCTCCCGGAGCTTCGCGCTCAGGACGGGGCGCGTGATTCGACCCAACGCCTTCTTGATCTGCAGGAAGGAGGCGGACCGGTCGAAGTGGATGATCGCCAGGATCTCGAGGGACCACTTCCCAAAGATGGTGCGGACGATCCGGAGGTTCCGGCGGATCGTGTCGTCGATGTCCACGTCGGGTCGTGCGCCGGTCCACCGGTAGACGTCTTGGGAGAACCGCGCGCAGGTCTCGGCGAGCACGGTAAACCGGTCCATCAGGTCTCGGAAGAGCTCATCGTCGGACCGCTCCTCGGGAAGGCGGGAGGCCGGCGGCGCCTCATCGCCAATCGGCCCAGGGACGCGGGCTTTCCGCGCGGGGTGCGCGTCGGATTCGGTGTCTGCCGGGGCTGGCTCTGGCACGGCCTCGACCCACAAACTTCGGGTATTTGGGCGTAACGTTTACGCCCTGCGGCGTCCGATTCGGTACGCGTCCACGGGCCTTTTGCGGCCGCGCGCGCCTCCAGGGAATGGCTTCCCCGATTGCGGCGGAGACGTTTTCCCATGGCAACGCCATGGCCCGCCGGATGCCCGAACGCCTCTCGTTCGACCGAGTGGCAACTATCTACGACGAGACGCGCGGCCTGCCGCCTCGAATCCTGTCGCGAGTCCTCGGCGTCCTCGTCGACGAGCTCCGCGGCAAGCGCGTCCTGGAGGTCGGCGTGGGGACGGGGCGGTTCGCGGTCCCGCTGCAGAAGAGCGGCATCGACCTCGTCGGCATCGACATCTCCCATGCGATGGTCGATCTCGGCTTGGCGAAAGGCCTGCGGAACGTCATCTTCGCGGACGCGGCCCGGCTCCCCTTCCCCGCGCGGGCGTTCGACGTCGCGACGTCGAATCACGTACTCCACCTCATCGCCGATTGGAGGGACGTCTTGCGGGAGATCGCGCGCGTGACCGCGGAGACGTACTTCAGCGTCATCGGCCGCTCCAGCGGTCCCGACCTGAACCGGGAGTACCACGCCCTCGTGGAGGACGGCGGGTTCCACTGGCAGCCGCCCGGGCTCCACGAGAGAAAGCTGCCCGAGCGGCTCAAACCCGACCTCGTGATGCCGGTCGGGCCGTTCCCGGAGAGGCTCCCGGCGGACCGCGCGATCGCGGAGATCGAGCAACGCGCGTTCACGACGCAGTGGGAGGTCCCGGAGGAGCTGCACCGCGACGCCGTGCGGGCGCTGCGGAAGCGGTGGGGCGGGAAGGAGCTCACGTGGACCACGACGTACGAGATCGCGTCGTGGGACGTCTCCCGGCTCGCGGGCATCCCCGAGGCCGAGGACGGTCAGAGGCCCTGAGCCCCCGCGAAGACCACGAGCGCTTCCTTCTCGAGGAAGTGCAACGCCCCCGGGACCACGAGGCAGTGCGGGGGCGGTCCCGCGTCCCAGGCGACCAGCGAGGCGAGAGGGCCCGCGAGGGCGACGGCGTCGGGGGAGCCGATGCGACCGAGGACGCAGGCCAGGGTGTCCGGGCCGATCGCCTCAGTACGGAGATCGACCGCCATGCGCAGGAGGGACGCAATCGCATCGCGCGGCTCGAGGGACGTCCCGTCCTCGCGGACGTCGAGGAGGACGAGCGTGTGGAGACCGGCACGACGGTTCTCCAGGATCGCCTCGAGGGGGCTCGTCGGCGCGAACCCGGGCGACGGCCACGGCACCGTCGTCGTCCGGCCGAACTTGTACGCCTGGAGCCCAAGGGCGCCTGCGGCCGCCGTCAGGATCGAGACGCCATGAACGACCCGCGTACGGATGCCCGCCTTCGCGGCCCGCAGCCGGAGGTCGACGTGGGTCGTCGCGGCCATCGGATCGCCGACGACCAGGAACGCGACGCGACGGGTTGTCGCGGCCTCCAGGATGCCTTTGCCATCTTCGACCTCGGCACGCGAGACCTTTCGAATCGGCTTGTCGACGAGCCGCCCGACCGCTTCGGGCGACGCCCCCGCGAGCCCGGAGGTGTACAACTCGGCGAAGACGACGTCCGCGGCCCGCGCCTCCTCCAATCCGCGAAGGGTGATGCCTTTCTCGTCGTGCAGCCCGAGTCCGATGAAGAGGAGTTCCCCCATCGGGGCGGTGAGCAGGCTGGGGTGTCTATACCTTTTCGACGGTCGGGTCGACGTCGACGCGGGCCGCGGTGAAGACGGGCTCGCCCTCACGACGCTTCCCGGAAACGCGCGAAAATCCTTAACGGAACTTCGGGCATCGCCGCGTCGTGCGAGCGTGGAGCGTCGCGGTGCCACGGGGCCGGGCCGAGGAGATCCGTCGCATGCTCACGGAGCGAGGAGTCCTGATGCAGCATCTCCGCATCGTCCAAGCGGGGGATCGCATCCTGCTCCCGACAACGGAGCGGCTGGAGATCGGCCTCCCGACGGAGGAACGGGAATTCGAATCCGGCTTCGTGGCCATCCGGAGCTACAAGGACCTCGTCGAGGTGCCGGATCGCCTTCGCGCATCGCTGCCCAGCTCGTTCGACGTGATCGGCGACATCGCCGTGATGAGGATCCCGGAAGAACTCCGTCCGGACCAGGAGGCGATCGGTGGTGCAATCCTCCGATGGAATCCGCGGATCCGGGTCGTCATGGACGATCGGGGGGTCAAAGGCGACCATCGGGTTCGGGACATCGGCGTGATCGCGGGCGAGCGGCGGACCACGACGGTCCACGTGGAGCACGGCCTGCGATACCGGGTCGATCTCGCGGCGGCGTACTTCAGCCCGCGGCTCGCTTCCGAGCGGAAACGGATCGCGGACTCCGTGCAGGAGGGCGAGATCGTCGCAGACCCGTTCGCCGGCGTGGGGCCGTACGCGATCCTGATCGCGAGACGCCGTCGGCCGCGGGCGGTCCACGCGTCGGACGCGAATCCGCTTGCGGTGGCGCTGTTGCGGGCGAACATCGCGGCGAACCGGGCGGATCGAATCGAGGCCCGCGAGGGTGACGCCCGGACGATCCTACGGGAGATCGCGCCCGTCGACCGGATCGTCCTGGATCTCCCTCACTCGGCCCTGGAATTCTTGCCGGACGCGTTGGCCGCCATCGGGGCCCGCGGGACGATCCACCTGTATCGAATCCTGCCGGAGGCCGAGGAAGTCCAGACGATCCAGCACATCCGAACCGCCGCCCGCGCCGCAGGCTTGCGGGTGACGGACCTGAGGCGGCGTCACGTCCGCGCGTATTCGCCGACGCAGAATCAGACGGCCTTTGACGTCACGGTCGCCCGAGGGTCACGCCTTTCTGGTCCTGGTAGGTCCCCGACCGCTGGTCGTACGTCTCGGAGGCGGGCGAATCGAGCGTCAGGAAGGCGATCTGAGCAAACCGGTCGCCGATCGGGATCTCGATCGGGTCGCCCGAGGCGTTGAACGCGCCGAACGTCAGCGTGCCGGAAAACCCGGCGTCGATCATGCCGAACGAGGCGATCACCCCGCGCCGCGCCCACGTGGTCCGGAGCCAGATCTGACCGGCGACATGTCGGCCGAGCCGCACCCGCTCCCGCGTGCTCACGACGAATCGCGTGGTCGGCGGGATTTGGGCGACGCCCCCCGTCGCCTTCTGGCGCGTCGAGGGCACGAGGACTTCTTCGATCGACACGTCGTACCCGTTGGGCGTCAGGCTCGACTCTTCGAACGGCTCGATCTGAATTTCCCCCTTTGCGAGGTACTGACGTACGTCGGCATCCGACAGGACACTCATGCCGACGCAATCCGGGAGCGACGGGATAAGGCTTCGTTTGGGACGGCGCTCGAAGGGAGAAGGCCATTTGCGATGGGTTCAAGTCGAGGCGCGCCCGAAACGAGTTCGGTGCGCGAATGAGCGACCCCGATCAGGGCCGCGAGACCGACCGGAGGGTGTGCCGTCACCCCGACGCCGAGGAACTCGGCTTCGACCGGGACGCCGAATTCCGCCGCTGCGTCTCTTGCGGCGAAGTCCTCGTCCGCCACCGAGGCCGGGCGTGGGCGATCCGTCCGGCGGCGCACTGATCGCTTCGATGCCCTCCTGATAACCCCGTTCCGAAGGTTTAAGCGACTTGCACAAGTTAGGCCGCGAGAGGCCGGCCGATGGACTTCCGATTGACGGACGAGCAGCGGCTCGTCCAGGAGACCGCTCGCGATTTCGTGGACCGCGAGCTGATCCCCCACGTCCGCGAATGGGAGGCGAAGGGCGAGGTACCTCGATCCTTCTACGGGAAGATGGCAGGCCTCGGGTTCCTCGGCGCCCCGGTCCCGGAGAAGTACGGCGGCGCGGGCATGGACTACGTGTCGTTCATGCTCCTCGTGGAGGAGCTGAGCCGCGGGTCGTCGTCGGTCCGCACGACGGTCTCCGTGCAGACGTCCCTCTCCGAGACGTCCCTCATGTGGTTCGCGAGCGAGGAACAGAAACGGCGGTGGCTCGTGCCGCTCGCGAAGGGCGAGAAGTTCGGTGCGTGGGCGTTGACCGAGCCGGAGGCGGGAAGCGATGCGGGGAACTTGCAGACGACGGCGCGCCTCGATGGGGACGAATGGGTCCTGAACGGTCAGAAACGGTTCATCTCGAACGGGAGCATCGCGGACTTCGTCCAGGTGTACGCGCGAGAGCCGGGGACGAAACGGCACGAGGGGATCTCGCTCTTCCTGGTGCCGAGGGACGCGCCCGGGTTCAAGGTCACGAACGTCGAGACGACGTCGAAGCTCGGCCTCCGGGCGAGCCCGACCGCCGACTTGGCCTTCGAGGATTGCCGCATCCCAAAGGAGAACCTCATCGGCAAGAAGGGCGACGGCTGGACGCAGGCGATGAGGACGCTGAACAGCGGCCGGATCGGCATCGCCGCCGGGGCGGTCGGCGTCGCACGGGCGGCGCTCGAGGCCGCGTCGAGGTACGTGAAGGAGCGCAAGGCGTTCGGCCGGCCGATCGGGGACTTCCAGCTCATCCGCGAGATGATCGCGCAGTCCGCCGTCGAGATCGACGCGGCCCGGCTCCTCACGCTCCGCGCGGCGCACCTCCGAGACCAAGGCCTCGACAACACCCTCGAGGTGTCGATGGCGAAGCTGTTCGGCGCCCAGATGGCCCAGCGGGTGACGGACTGGGCGATCCAAGTCCACGGCGGGTACGGATTCAGCGGGGAGTTCGACGTCGAACGGTACTATCGCGACGCCCGAATCCTGGGCCTCTACGAGGGCACGAACGAGATCCAGAAACTGATCATCGCGGAGCGAATCCTCGGACCGTCGGGGAAGGCGTGAGGGGCACCCGCTCGATGCCGTCGAACGACCCGGACTGCATCTTCTGCAAGATCGTCCGAAGGGAGGCGCCCGCGAGCCTCATCCACGAGGACCGGACCACCATGGCGTTCATGGACATCCGTCCGATGAATCCGGGGCACGTGCTCGTCGTCCCGAAAGCCCACGGCGCGTACTTGGAGGACCTGCCGGAAGGGAGCGTCGGTCCGATCCTGGAAGTCGGACGGAAGGTCGCCGCGGCCCTCCGACGGAGCGGGGTTCGGTGCGAGGCTGTGAGCCTTTACCTGGCCAACGGCGAAGAGGCGGGTCAAGAGGTCTTCCACGTGCACCTCCACGTGATCCCGCGGTTCCGCGGGGATGGGTTCGGGTTGCGCGTCAGCCCCGGCTACGGGCGGATCGTCGAACGGGCGCACCTTGACGATCTCGCGGGCAAGATTCGCGGCGCGATGGGCGATCAGTGAGCGAATCGGACTCGGATCGCTTCCAGGTCCGACGGCGGGAGGCGCTCGCGGGCTGTCGGGTAGAGGCTCGTCCGTTCCTTCCGGAAGTGGTCCCACAGGAACTGCACCAGGAAGATCCCATGGCGGTTGATCTCCTGGATGGCGGACCAGGAAGGGTCGCGGCTCAGCGCCTGGCGGGCGGCCTTGAATTTCTCGACGCCCCGGTGGATCTCGGCGTGCTCGTAGGCCACGACGTTCACGAGGGTCCCATACCGACCAATCGCCGCCTCGAGCTTGGGGAGGATCGCCTCGTCCTCCGCCGCCAGGAAGGGCAGCAGCTCCTCGTCGAAAAACCGGATCGCTTCGTCGAGGAGCATCCCGTTCTCTTCGCTCGCTTCCCGCGTCGCCATCATCTCATCGAGGGTCGCCTCGAGCTCCGTCAGCTTGTCGACGAAGTCCGCGTGGCCCGCGAGGACCGAGGAGAACGGATCGTCGTCCGGGACGTCCCCCATCGACGGGGGCTAGCCAATTTCCAGCGTAAAAGGATGCGCTCTACGGCGCGAACCGCGCGGGCGTCCTCGGGAACGGGACGGCGTCGCGGATGTGTTCGAGCTTGCAGATCCACTGGAGGAGTCTCTCCATCCCCATCCCGAACCCTGCGTGCTGGACGCTCCCGTATCGGCGGGAATCGAGGTACCACTCGTACGCCTTCGGATCCTCGCCCTGCTCGACGAGCGCTTTCTTGATCGTCTCGAGGTCCGTCTCCCGCTCGCTCCCGCCGACCAGCTCGCCGACGCCGTCGCCGCCGATCACGTCGAAGGCGAGGACGAGATCCGGGTGCGTGGGGTCCCGCGCCTTGTAAAACGCCTGCGTGATCCGCGGGTAGTGCGTCACCACGATCGGCTTCGACGTGCCTTCCGTGAGCGCGCGCTCCTCGAGCGTCCGGAGGTCCTTGCCCCACTGGTGGTCCAGGCCCTTCGCCTTGAGGCGCTTGAGCGCCTCGTCGTACGTCAGCCGCTCGAACGGCGGCTTGACGGCCTTCAGGAACTCCGGCGTCCGGCCGAGCGCCGCCACGTCGTCCGGTCGTTCCTCGGCGACCCTCTGGCACGCGTGCGAGATCACGCCCTCGGCGTGCTTGATCACCTCGTCCATGCCGGCCCACGCCTGCTCCATCTCCGCGTGCCAATACTCCGTGAGGTGGCGGGTCGTCCGGGACTTCTCTGCACGGAACGACGGACCGATGTAGTAGATCCTCTCCATCGCGAGGACGAGCGCCTCGGCGTACAGCTGCCACGACTGCGTGAGGTGGGCTTTGCGGCCGAAGTACTCCAACTCGAAGAGGGTCGTGCCGCCCTCGCTCCCCGCGGACGTGATCATGGGCGGGTGGACTTCCCAGAATCCCTGTTCGCGGAAGTAATCGTGGACCGCCTCGAACGCCGTATGACGGACGCGGAAGATCGCCGTCATCCGCTGGGAGCGGACCCAGAGGTGCCGGATGTCGAGGAGGAACTCCTCGCTTGGGTCCTCCTGGATCGGGAACTTCTCCGCGAAGTGCACGACCCGAAAATCCGTCGCCCGGACTTCGTAGCCGCCCGGGGCGCGCTTGTCTTTCGTGACCGTCCCCTTCACCACGACCGCGGACTCGATGAGCGCCTTCTCGGCGGCTGCGAATGCGTCCGGCGGCACGACGTCTTTGGCGATCGTCGTCTGAATAATCCCGGTCGAGTCCCGGAGGACCACGAAGGCTTTGCCTCCGACGGTCCGCGTGCGGTAGATCCAGCCGCGCAGCTCGACCGTCTCGCCGACGTGGCGCCCTTTCAGGATGTCTCCGACGGAGACCATGAACCCGCGTCCAATCCGCCATGGGCTAGATTACCCTTTCGCGGACGGCGATTTGTCTCATCGTTCGGTTTGGCCCGTGGGACCAAAGGGCGAACAAAATTCCAACAGGAGGATGCTGAGCGACTTGTGTTCGCGGGACTTGAGGAAGCCTCTTAGTTTGAAAGGGGCTCACGGGCTCCGGTGCTCCGCCTCCAAGTCAACAACTCGACCGACCGATGGCGCTCGTTCCGTTGGACGGTCTACCTGCTCCTTGCCGGGGTTGCTCCTGTCGGAGTGTCGGGGGCCCTTTACGTAGGGCCGGGCTTCGGTACCGCCCTCGTCGGAATCCTTGCCTTTTGTTACGGGATGAGCATCTTCGGTGTGGAGTTCACAATCCGGATGGGGAAACAGACACAGATCTTCGAGTTCGACGCAGCCGGGATCCAATCCAGAGGCGGAGGACTCGTGCCCCGAGTACTCCTTTGGCGGGATTTGTCACGAGTTCGACTCCGGACCGGCGGACCTCCAGGTGCTCCGACGTCTCTTGTCTTCGTCTTTCGCGCAGGCCTCTTGTTACGAATTCTGGTCGTTGACCTAATCAACCACCGGGACATCGCCGAACGGGTCGCGGGCTTTGTGGCCCGTTACGCATCCAACGTCCGACGTGTAGGCCGCCTGGAGGCGGTCAGATGGGACCCATCCCTCGCGACGGACGGGGACATTTCCACAACCTCTCCGGAATTCGAACCGTTGTTCTACAGCGCGATGGCCGTAGCAGGCCCCTCTGTAAACGTATTGTTGACCGGCCAGCTTCTCTTAATCGGAGTCCTCCGCGCTCCAGTGATTGGCGTCGGGACGGTCGCCGCATATGTTGTCCTAGGACTGACACAAATCACATACTGCTGGAGGGAGGTACGTCGAATCTCAGCACGTCGAGGATCTTTGCCCCCGGACTGGCGCGTCCGAGGGTACTTTGCGGCGGGAGTCGGATTCGTAATCTGGGAAGGACTGTTCGGCCTTCGCGTCTTGCTGTAATCAATTTCGCGGTCGAAAAGCACAACTACCCCTAGTGCGGTCCGACGGCGCCTTGTTGCGCACCGCCGGTCCCGACGATCTCGAGGCGCTCTATCGATTCGAGGTCCTTTGCTTCCAAGAGCACCGGTTCCGCCGCGACCATGTGGACTGGATCCTGCGGAACCGGCAGGCCCTCACCCTCGTCGAGGACGGCCCCGAAGGCGTCGAGGCCGCGGTGATGCTCCTGTTCGAGGGCGTCGTATGCCGAATCCTCTCCATCGCGGTCGCCCCGGATGCCCGCCGTCGCGGGACCGGAACGACGATGATGCACGCCGCCGAGGCGATCTGCGGCGAGCGACGCGTGTCGACAGTCCGTCTCGAAGTCAGCACGGAAAACCTGGGAGCCATCGAGTTCTATCGGCGGCTCGGATACCGGACGGACGGCGTGCTGTACGGCTATTACTCCTGGGGCGAGGACGCCTACAGCATGCGGAAGACGATCATGCCCGCGGAGCCGGTCGCGGTCCGCCGACGCGCAGGATTCATCTTCCGTAATAAATAGAAATACGTGAATATTAGCGACCCGCTTCCGTGCGTGACGCCTGCAAACCCTTAAGTCCCGACGTACAATGCGCGGTCCTCACGGACCCCCATGCTCCCGATTCCCACGAAATTTTTCGTCACGTCGGGCAAGGCTGTCTCCAAGGTGTCCGACCTGAACGCGTTCGATGAGGCGCTGCAGAACGCCGGCCTGTCGGAACAGAACATCGTGTCCGTGTCGTCCGTGCTCCCGATCGGCATCAAACCCGTCCGGAAGAGGGACCTGCCGATGGGCGCGATCACGTTTTGCGTCCTCGCGCAGCAACGGGGAGGGGAGGGGGAGACGATCTCCGCCGGGATCGCCTACGGTTTCCGGGACGACGGATTCGGCGGGTACGTCGCGGAGGGGCACATGCACGGCACGAAGACCTCCCTCCGAGAGGTCATGGAATGGAAGATGGGGAGCATGGCGAAGCTGCGAGGGATCAAGTTCCGGGCCATCGACTACCGGATCGAAGAGCTGAGCATCCCGATGGACCACTACGGGGTGTGTCTCGCGGGCCTCGTGTTCCTCCCGTGACATGTACGGCGTCATCGTGTGCCCACGTTGCAGACGCGCGAAGGGCGTGGACCTCCGCCAGAAGACGACGAGCTGCGCGTGCGGTTTCGAGATTCGCGTGATGCCGGCGAGGGTCCGCGCGCGGGCGGACTCCCCGAGAGAACTCGCGCCCCTTGTCGCACGCGTCAGCGCGGAGATCGCCGGCGGAGCCCGGGAATTCGAGCGGGCGCTCGCCCCAGGCAAACGGGCACGGAGCCGCGACGTGCACGCCCGGGTCGTCGCCGCGGTCCCGCGGCAAGGCGACCGGTCCGTCCGGGTCCGCACCGCCGCCGTCGAGCTCTCGCGAGAACTCGAGCTGTTCACGCTCGACGACTGGAACAAGGTCCTCTCAGGGCTCGGCATCCCGGACCCCCAGGCCGCCCTCGACGCTTTGATCCAGGCGAACGTCGTCTTCGAACCGAAACGGGGCTTCTACCGGACCGTCGGGCTCACGGCCTGACGGGTCGCGCGCGTTTCTGCCGCCGCAGCTCGCGCCGGAGATCCTCCGGCAGGGTCCCGGGCAGGACGAGCCGATAGACGTAGTCGTAGACGATCGCCGCGAAGGCGATCGAAGAGAGGAGGCCGAGGAGGGCAGGGATCAGGATGTCGGTGCCGGCGGCCTGGCCGGAGAGGAGGAGGAACGGCAGCATCAACGCGATGTGCGCGTACCGGACCGCGAGCGCCTTCCGCAAGCCGCCCCAGAGATCGCCCCGCGAGGCGCCGAACCCGATGAGGGCGCCCGAGTCCGCGTGGACGAAGCTCAGGCTGACGGAGAAAAGGAGGATGAGCGGGAACGCGAGAGCGGAATACAGCGCGTCCCCGACGACCCAGGCAATCGTGGCGACGACGGAGGTCGATGCGATGCCCACCCCGATCGGCACGCCGTAGAACGTCGTGTCGAACCGCTCGCGGTATCCGCGCCGGTTCAGGTACACGACCTTGAACAGCTCCTCCAAGAACAGGATGCTCGCGAGGAGGGCGATCGAGCCGGCCAGATTGGTGACGTAGCCCGAGCCGATCGCGAGGTTGAGCGCGCTCGCGACGGTCCCGAACACCATGCCGACCGCGAAGCCTCCGAATACCCGGCGATCGTCGAAGAGGGTGCGGTCCACGAACGGTCGGTCGAATCGGCGGAGGGAGAACCACACGAGGAAGAGCGCGGGCGCGATGCCGATCGCGAGCGCGACGAGAAAGTCGACGCGCGAGACCATGGAATGCGAATGGAAAGCCCGCCGCGGCTACTTAAGCGCGCGGACCTGCCACTTATCGGGCGTGACAACAAGACGCGATGGTTTATGCGCTTCCCGGCGGCTCGAATCGCCGCACCGATATGCCCGGGAAACAGCCCCGGGTCCTGTGTCCCGTCTGCCAGGAGCCCATCCCTCCGGACGAGACGGAGTGCGAGAACTGCGGGGCCTTCGTCATCGACGAAGCGGTCGTCCGGCTCAGCCGAGCCCTAGGGCTCGACCGCGAAAAGGCGCTCAAGCTGTTCGAACAGGGGTTCCGTCATCCGGATCAACTGAGGGACCGCGACCCGGATGCCGTCCTGGAGAACGGGGAGGTCGGATTGTTGTTCATCTGCACGAACTGCGGAGGCTTCGTGGCGGGCGGCGACCTGAAGTGTCCCCGATGCTCCGCCGAATTCGAGCCGGATACGGAGGAGGTCGGCGCGGCCGAGGAAGACATCCTCGACATCGTCCTCTGTCCGATCTGTGGCGCCGACAACGACGTTGCCACGCCGGAATGCGAGATTTGCGGAGAGCCTCTAATGGAGGGCATCTTGCCGAAGCCCACGCCGGAACCCGCGAAGGCGCCCGAGGCGCTCACGACGGAGGAGGTGCTCGCTCGGGTCGATGACTTCCTCGAACACTTCGAACCTCCCCCGCCGGAAGTGGCGCCGCCCACGCCGACCCCGAAACCTCCGACGGAACGGCCCTCGCCACCCGCGGAGCCCGACGTCGCGCCAGTACCACGTCCGCCCGCCGCCCCGGCCCCTGCGCCGAGCCTTCCCGAGCCGGTCGCCGTGAAGGTCCCGAGACCCCTACCAAGGCCCGCAATCCAACCGACGCCCGCAATCAAGCCCACGCCGCCAGAGCCCGATCTCCCCGCGCCCCCGCCGAATCGCCGCTCGGCGGGCATGTCCGAGCCGCCGACGCCTCCCGTCCTGCCGACCAAACAGGTCCGGGTCCCCGCGCCGAGCCCGCGTGTCCGCCGGGCGGCACGGCCGCGTCGGATCGAACTCCGCCTATCACCGGAAGCCGCGAGTGGCATCGTCCTCGCAGGCGCCGCGAGCCTGGCCCTATCCGGGATCCTGCGGCAGCCGTTCGTCGCGGCGGGGGTCGTGGCGGTTTTCCTCGCCGTGTGCGGGGTGCTCGTCCTGCAACTTCTCCGAGACGGCATCTCCGGTCTCCCCCGGCCCGACGGACTCCTGCTGATCGCGGGCATCGCCCTCCAGGTGGGCGGGGTCTCCCTCGGGGCGGACCCCCGGGCGACGACGACGGCGGTGGGACTCGCGCTCGGTTCCGTGGTCCCCCTCGCCTGGTCGACCCGACGTCTGGCGGTCGGCCGCTGGAGGGACCTCCTTGCGGTCGCGGGTGCGATCCCCCTCGCGGGCCTGGCCCTCGTCGCCGCGGTCAGTCCGGCCACCGTGGGGACGTTCGCGTGGTTCGTCGGAATCATCGGGGCCGTCCCGTGGCCCGCGGCGCTCGCGACCGCCGAGATCCGGAGGCGCCAGGCGATGTCGATCCTGCGTCGGGAACTGATCCTCGCGGAGCGCGATATGGCGCGCCAGAACTACGAACGGTCCCTGCAGGAGTACGATCGGGCGATCGCCGCGACCCGAGCGGGCGTCCCCGGCGCCGAGATCCCCTGGTACGGGAAAGGCGCGACGCTCATCCTCCTCGGTCGGTATGAGGAAGCGCTGCGGGCGATCGACAAGGCGCTCGACATCAACCCGCGCAACGAGGTGGCGTGGGTCAACAAAGGCAACGCCCTCACGAAGATGGGGCACCTCGTCGACGCCTTGCGATGCTTCAACGCCGCGATCAAGGTCCATCCGGGGTACGAGGTCGCCTGGAACAACAAGGGAAACGCGCTCGCGCGCCTCGGGAAATACGAGGAGGCGCTGCAGGCGTACGAGCGGGCGCTCGCCATCGATCCAGGGTATCGCGGGGCGTGGGTCAACAAGGGTTTCGTCCTGACGAAACTCGGACGCTTCGACGAGGCCACCTCGTGCGCCGACCGCGCCTTGCACCTCGCGCCCGGCGTGAGGGCGGAACCGGCGTAGCGGCCTCCCCGCGTGCAATCAATTGACGTTTGCAGTACTTTTGACCGGTTCGTTCATATGGGACCGGTTCGCACCTTCTTCCAAGAAGTCCGGAGGCGCCACATGCATCGGGTCGTCGATAAGATCTCCCTGGACCGCCTGATGGACCGCGAGCTGAACGTGAGCTTCCTCTGCCCGTACTGCAAGTCGACTCGCATCACCCTCACGGCGACGCAGACGACCGACAACTGGAACGGCATCGATTGCCCGAAGTGCGAGGCCCACATCCTTCTCGACAGCGTGAGCCTCGTGGTCATCAAGGAAACGATGGCGCCCGACGACGTCTAGGCCGAGGACCCCGATTCGTCCGCCGCGATCGGCTGCTTGAGGTCGAACTCGTTCCCGTCCGGATCGACGAATCGACCGAGCCACTCGCCCCATTCCATCTTTTGCGGTGCGTCGAGGAACTCTGCCCCCTTCGCCTGCATCCGCTCGTAGTCCGAGAGGATGTCGTCCGTGAGGAACGTGATGCCGGTCGGCCCAGGCTCCGTCGGCTTCATCTCGCAAACGTGGACCCGAGTCCGCGGACGGAACGGACCCATCTCGATCCAATGGCCCGCGTGCTCCGGTGTGCCTTGCACCGAGGCGTCCGGATCCGGCGTGCTCGGTCCGATGTAAGCGACGTCGAGCCCGAGGACGTCGCGATACCAGCGGATCGCCTTGCGCCGATCGGAGACGACGACCGCGACCGTGTCGATGCCGAGGATGGCCATGCAATTCTCCACGGGAGGAATGCGGGGCCCGACAAGAACCTGCTGCGCCCCGCCGTCAGCGGTCCGCCAACCCGTGGCCGTACATCTTCGCGTACCACTCCATGACCTCGTGATCGGAGATCCGCGGGACCTCCTCCTCGACGGCGAGTTCGTTCTCGGCCTCCCACGCGTCGACGGTCCGCCGCGCGGAGGCGTCGCCCTGGAACTCCGTCACCACGAGTTCCCACTTCCGCCGTCGGGCCTTGAACGCCGCGACGATCTCCGGTCCGTCGAAGACGACGTAGCACGAGCCCATGTGGAATTTTTGGGAGACCGCGTCACGGACGTAGAGGAAGAGGTTGTCTTGCGGGGTGAGGACGAACTTGCGCCGGAACTCGAGGCGGCCGATCCGGTCGAGGTCTTCCTTCACGATCCACATCACCGTTCGCTCGCCGCGCGCGAGGAACCCTTTCGTGAGCCACCCCTCCCGCTCGAACTCCCGGAGCCGCTGGCGGATCTCCCCCATGTTGTACTCGAAACGCGCATACGCGGCCAGGGATTCCGCCGACGTGACCCCGAGGCTCTTCAGGATCCGACGAAGGACCTCGCGGCGCGCGTCGTCCCGGCCGATCTTGGAGTCCGGGACCGGACGGTATCGGTTCGTCGCATCACGGGTCACGTGCAGGCCTTCGTACAGCTTGCGCAGCGCCTCCGCGGTCGCGGGGCGGCTGAGGTCCGAGAGGGCGAGGAGCCGCGGGCGCGAGATCGGGCCCTCCTCCTCGATCAGCTTGAGGACGACCTTCATCTCCTTCGTGAGCCGCGTGCCTTTCGCCGCCTTGAAGAGGCCGAGGTCCTCTTCCAAGCAGAACGTCCAGTACTCCGGGATGACGAGCCCTTTCGCGAGCAACCCGTTGCGGTGGAGCCGCTCGAGGGGGCGGAACTCCTGGACGCGTAGGCGGGCCGCGAAATCCGATCGCAGGCCGCCGAGCGCCTTCGCCGCGGCGATCGGGTCGGGGAACCGGGCCTCCGGGGCGATCCCCTGTCGATGGAGGACGCACGCGAGGAGGTCGCGCTTGTCGAAGTCCCGCGGCACGATCGGGCCGTGGGCGAGGAAGTCGGAGAAACGGACGAAGCCCGCGCGCGTCCACGCGGACAGGTCCTCGACCTCGGGGACGTCCTTCGCCTGGAATCGCGTGACGCGCAACACGTCGACGCCGCGCATCGCGTAGAACGCCATCATGCGCGTCAGGGCGCCGATCGCTTCCTCCAACAGTTCGGGCGATCCGAGGTCCAGCTCCCGGACCTCGATGCACCCGCTCATCTCCCACACCTCGGCCATGCCGACGAGGTCGCCGTCCTTGACGAGCGGGAAGAACCAGCCTTCGCCGTAGCGGCTCGCGACCTGGGCCCAGAGCGGCTGCGTCCACGGATCGAGGAGGGAGAGGACGCGCATCGGATCCGACGCGGGCTTGCCGGCAGTCTTCCGGAGCGCCGGCAGGTCCTCCGCGAGGACGTACATCTCCGACTCCGCCTTGCCCGTCACCAGGATGCGCGTGACGACGCCGTCTTCCTCGAGGCGGTCCAGGAGCCGCTCGAGATCGTCCCACTCGAACCGCGCCCACTCCCGGATCCCGGAGAACGGCACCGGGCCATACGCCGCCAAGAAGCGCCTCACGAGCGTCTCGAAGGCGTCCGCGGCTTTCGCGTGCGGCGGGTCGAAGGCGACGTAGAGGTTGCGAGCCGTCCATCCGTCGCCCTGGAACTTCCGGATCACGTAGACGTCGTAGTCGAGCTTCTCCAGGGCTTCCTTGACCTGTTCCCGCTCCGCGCGGAGCTTCGACGTGATGGCCCAGAGGTCGATCCCTTCCGCTCCGCGGATCACGTCGAGGACCTTCGTCTCGAACTCCGTCAGGGGGCTCCGTGGGAAGGCGGACAGGAACAGGGGGACGTCCTTCGAGCGCACGTAACGCACGCGTCCGTTCAGGAAACGGCCTTCGAGGATGTCGCCGGATTCTCGCCGCCGGAGCCACTCCTTGTAATCGAACCGGGCGGTGTGATTGTAGATGTCGAGGACCATGCCGCCTTCGAGGAACCGGTCGAAGAAATCGTCGAGCGTCTCAATCGAACGGAATTGCTTGTCGAGGAGGAACGCCTTGAGCTGGGTTTCCTCGAAGACCTCGCGCGTCTCCCCTTTCCGCTGGAGACGTTGCAGGTCCCGCGTGAGCATGAATTGAAACTCCTTGTCGACGAGGAAGTGGCCCGACGACACCGTGCCCTCGGACTCGAGGTCCCGCAGGACCTCCTCGACGAGCTCGGGCTCCAGGCCCAGGACCACGGCGAGCTCCTGCGCGGACGCCGGTCCGTCCACCTCGAGCCGCTTCGTGAGGATCTTGTCGAGCGCCTCCTCGAAGTTCCCCCGCGTCGGCTCGCGCGCGAAGTACACGGTCTCCTCGACGCCCTTTCGGCCGATCACGTAGGCCCGCTCGAGCTTCCGGAGCGCCTCGTTCAGCGGGTCCTTCGCGATCTTGGTCGTGCGGAGGAGCTCCTTGTGGGACCGCGGCTTCTCGCGGATCAGGGCGAGGAGCCTCTCCTCCGGCGGCTTGAGCCGGGACCGCTGCGCGTACACGGCGACGTACGTCGGGACGTGGTCCTTCGGCGTCCAATGGATGCCCTGCGGCGTCCAGACGCTCTCGATCAGGCCTTCGTCCATGAGCAGGCCGGCCCACTTCCGGACGTCGGCGAAGGATGCGGTCGCGACCTCGAATGCGTTGCGGCCCTTCTGCTGGAGCACGTTCGCGTCGCCGACGCGGTCGAGGTACGCCAGGAGGTCCTCCCGGCGGGCGATCTTGGGCAGCTTGCGGCGGAAGTACTCGGCGATCTCCGCGGGCTGGAACTGGATCGAGCTGATCTGGTCCGTCGGCATGACGCGCTCGAGGACCTTGCGGTGCAGCTCCCGCAGGAGCGCGGAACGGTCCTCCATGAGGACGAGGTCGGAGACGCCCTGCAGCACGACGTTGTGCGCGAACGGCGACGGCAGGTGGCCGAAGTCGCTCTGCCGCACTGCGATCTCGCCCGCCTCGATCCGCCCCAGGACCTCCCGAGCGTGGTCGAGGTCCATGACCATATTCAGGATCTCGTTGTACGTCTCCTTGACCACGGGGAAGTCGCTGATCTCGTGGAGCCAGTCGAGCACCCGCTGCGACCTCAACTGCTGCCGGCCGATCGAGACCTCGCGGCCCTTGTAGTTCCGGAGGATCATGAACGATCGCGTGGCGCAGTGCCGGAAGCGCTGCTTGAACAGCTCCGTGTTGCGGATCGCGCGGCGCAGGAGGTCCTCGAGGGTCTTGCTCGTGACGAGCTTAGCGACGCCGTCGAGCTCAATCCGCTTCGGGACCGTGAGCATGAAGTTGTCGTCCGTCACGCTCACCCGGACGTTCGAGTGGTGGGCCTCCGTGATCGCGAACGCGTACGCCCGGCTCAGGGCGTCGTTCACCCGCCGGCCGAACGGGAAATGGAAGATGAGGTTCCGGTTCCCCTTCACGTCGATGTAGCCCTCGATCAGGACCTGGCGGTCCGTCGGGAGGTCCTTGATGAGCGCCTCCTGCTCCTGGACGTAGGAGACGAGCGACCGCGCGGAGCCCGCGTCGACGCGGTACTGGTGCATGAGCCATTCGCGCGCGGCGGCGTCGCCGTCCTTCGCGATCTTCGCCGCGAGGTCGCGGCGGAACTCCCCGACCGCGATCGAGAGATCGAACGACCGCGGGAGCATCTCTCCGGTCCACGAAGGCACGGTCGGCCGTCGGCCGGAGGCGTCCTTCACGTACACGGACGTGCCGCGAGCGCGGACGAATTGGTACGTCCTCCCGCCGAGCACGAAGATGTCGCTCGGGCTCAGGTACTCCACGAACTTCTCGCTCAGCTCGCCGAGCGGCGAGCCGCGCTCCGAGAAGACGTGGTACGTGCCCTCCTCGGGGATCGTACCGACGTTCGTGTAGTAGATCATCCGGGTGCCTTTCTTCTTTCCAAAGCGGCCCTCCTCCTCGTCGAACCAGACCTTGGCGAAGACCTTGATGTCCGGGTTGCGGGAGGAGAGATAGTCCAGCACGGCGAGGAAGTCCTTCTTCGGGAGATCGTGGAACGGATACGAGCGGCGGGCGAGCTCGAACGCCTCGTCGACGTCCCACCGCTTCTCGAGGGACATCGCGACGAGCGCCTGCGCGAGGACGTCGAGCGGGTTCGCCGGGATGTCGACCCGGTCGATCCGCGCGTCGTACGCGGCCTTCGCGAGGGTCGCGCACTCCATGAGGTCCCACGGCTCGAAGGCGATCATCCGGCCGACGGCCGTTTCGCCGTAGGCATGGCCGGCGCGGCCGATCCGCTGGAGGCCCTTGGCGACGGACTTCGGCGAGCCGATCTGCACGACGAGGTCGATGTAGCCGATGTCGATCCCCAACTCGAGCGAGGTCGACGAGACGGCCGCCTTGAGCCGCCCGTCCTTCAATTTCTGCTCGACATCGAGGCGCGTGACTTTCGATAGGGAGCCGTGATGCGCTTCGAGGTCCTCCACGCCACGCTCCTTCAGGCGGAACGACACGTGTTCCGTCCCGCTCCGGGTGTTCGTGAAGATCAGCGTCGTGCGGTGCTCGTCGATTAGCCCGCTCAGGAGGTCGTACATCCGCGCGTTCGCGACTTCCATCGGCACAGCGGTAATGTCTTTGACCGGACAGAGAACCGCGAGGTCGAGGTCCTTGCGCGTGTCGACCTCGACGATGTGCATGTCCCGGACCTTGCCGTCCTCGTAGCCGGCGAGGAACTTCGCCTCCTCCTCGATCGGCGCGATCGTCGCGCTCAGGCCGATGCGGACGAAGTCGCGGCCCGTCTGCTCCCGTAAGCGCTCGAGGCAAATCGCCAAGAGGGAGCCGCGCTTCGAGGAGCAGACCTCGTGAATCTCGTCGAGGATCACCCAGTCGACGCTGGCGAAGGCCTCGCGGAACTTCGGCGTGCTGAGGATGATCGCCAGGCTCTCCGGCGTCGTGATGAAGATGTGCGGCGGCGTCCGGGCCTGCTTCTGCCGCTCCTGCGAGGACGTATCGCCGGACCGCACGCCGACGCGGATCGCGGGTTCCGGCTTGCCTTCCTTCGCCGCGAGGGCCGTGAGCTCGCGGAGCGGTTCCTCCAAGTTGCGGTTGATGTCGTTCGCGAGGGCCTTGAGCGGGGACACGTACAGGCAGTAGATCCGGTCTTCGAGCTCGCCGCGCAACTGCTTCGCGTACAGCTCGTTGATGATCGACAGGAACGCCGTGAGGGTCTTGCCGCTGCCCGTCGGAGACGACACGAGGACGTTCTTGCCTCCGTGGATGAGCGGCACGGCATACGCCTGCGGCTCCGTCAGGCCTTTGAACTTGGACCGGAACCAGTCCCGGATCAGAGGCTCCATCAGGCCGAGGACCTCGTCCTTCGTGGACGCCGTGCGCACTCTATGTAACAAGCGTACTGCCTCGCGGATAGTCAGAAATCATGGGGGATAGGAACTGGTCCTAAAAGAGTTTGCGCGGCTGGTATCCGTACATGACAGGTCTTGCGCCTGGGCGATGCTCCGATCGGTGCCCGCCGTCCCCACCATGCCGGGCTGCAGGGGCCAGGCACTTACCTCGTCGAGATTCCCAGGGGAGTCACTCGGTCAACCGAAGGGGGCCAAGCAGGATCCCCCCTCTTGGAGGCTGCAGCGAGACCTGCCATCCCTGTCTTTCTTATCTCTCCTTTGGTGGTATTCCTCCGAATATCTTCAAGGTGCGACTTGCGTTGCTGAAAATGGGAATGTCTCACCTCACCCTGTCATCATTCATGAGGAGCGTACGAGGATGCGACCGAGAACTCGTTTCAAGAGCCATGCGGCATCCGGTCGGAGCGGTGGAATATGCCTTCGGGAGAAGGAACTCTTTCAGACTGTTTGTCGCGTGGGACTACGCCCGGAAGGCCGTTAGCGCAGAAGGCCCTAGACTCCCACCGTCGGGGGACTTGGCTTCCCTCGCATCCCTCAAAGCTTTCCTCGCGACTAAATCAAAACGGTGGCCGAACTGGGACCCCAGTGGGATGCATTCCGTGAAGGGGCCGCTCCTGTACCACGTTGTACGTTTACTCCAGCCGGAGAGGGTCTTAGAGACGGGGGTAGCGTCCGGGGTGTCCTCACTTTTCGTCCTGAAGGCCTTGAGCGACAACTCGAAAGGGAGTCTGACATCCATTGATCTCCCGAACGCAGATCCCGGAGCTCGGATTCCGCCCGGTGCCGAGAGCGGGTGGATTGTCCCAGAATCGCTTCGAAGCAGATGGGATCTTCGAATAGGGGACGCTCGGATTCTCCTGCCGGAAGTGCTCGGCCAATTCGGGGGAATCCAGATCTTCATGCATGATAGCCGGCACACCTATGATCACATGATGTGGGAATTCGAGACGGCGTGGCCATTTATTGATATGGGCGGATTACTCCTCTCAGACGATGCATTGTCGAACGACGCGTTCAAAACCTTTTGTCATCGAAAAAGGTGCAGATCCTACTTGGTCGTCGGGTTCGGGTTGGCGATGAAGGGATAACGACTTCGCAGACCTCGTTGCTCAAGTCCGCGGTCACGCGCCGAAGCCGTTCCAAGAAATCGGAGCTTCGACCTTGATTCGCGGTTTGAAACGATCGCGCGGCCGAACCACGGAATCGCGACTTGGTCGTTTCATGGACCGAAAATCCAGCTCCTAAAAGAGTTTGCGGGGTTGGAGTTCGGTCCATGACATACGAGGCTGCTTCGGGCGGACCGAGGCGTCGTTCTGGCGCCACTCTAGGGGGGCGGCGTACGGTTCGGCCGAGCCTGTCCCTAGGGCTTGGTCTCGCGGTCATGCGGTCCCCCGAATCGCAACCAGACCTCTTCCTACCCGTCAATAGGACGTCGATTCCTCACGATTTTGGTCATGTTCCGATCTGTGTTTCTAGCTGCTCTTCAAAAGGGCGGAAACCGGATGACTTTCGGCGAAAGGATTTGCCTAGACAAGATAATCGTGGTATCTGGATGAGGACCGGCGACCTCCTTGGCGATTTCAAGTCGCTTCTCATTCTCTTCGGCCTTTTCGTTTTGGCGGCGTTGTCTGTGCTCTCCCTGATCGCCGCGATCGGGATGATTTCCTTCATGCTTTCCGGAACAGCCCTTGAAGTTGCCCCGATACTGGCGCTCGTATACGGGATACTCGCCTTCGTTTTCGGCGGGCTGTTCGTCGGACTTCTGTATCATCAGGTGCGATTCCTTCGCGGCAAGGGTCCTGAACCCGGAGGCTAGTCCGGGTGCGCCACACGCGGACAGCGGAAGGCGAAACGGCCCGTTCGCCGATTCATGGGCCGACTTTCCGATCTGCAAAGAGTTTGCGGGGTTGGAGTTCGGTCAATGATACACGGCGGCTAGGGATAGTCCGTAGGCCTTGGATTCACCGGCTATCTCTTCGGGAGTGAGACTCGGAATTGAGGGAGCGCCCCAAAGTCGTCAAATAGGCCCCTTCCAGATATCCGGCGACCGGATGCCGCCGTTTCTCCTGACGGAAAAGGACGTCGAGGGCCTCCTTCGGATGGACGACGCGTTGGGGGCCGTCGAGGAAGGGCTGCGGGCGTTGGGGCGAGGCGAGGCCACGAACCGACCGCGCCAACGGGTCGGAACGCGGGAGGCCACGGTTAACATCATGCTCGCGTCGTGGCCGGCGCGGGGATACGCCGGGTTCAAGTATTACACGACATCCCGAGCGGGGATCCGATTCTGGGTTCACCTCTTCGACATCGCCTCTGGGGAACTCGTCGCGGTGATTCAGGCGAACCGGCTCGGACAGCAGCGGACCGGTGCGGCATCCGGCGTTGCGACGAAATACCTCGCTCGATCCGATGCATCGACGGTCGGCATCGTCGGGACGGGGTGGCAGGCGGAGAGTCAACTGGAGGCGGTCTGCGCGGTCCGCTCCATCCGGCGAATCCATTGCTACGCTCGGGACAAGGCGCATCGCGACGCCTTCGCGACCAAGATGTCCTCCGTCCTCGGGGTGACCGTTCAAGCGACGGGGTCGGCCGAGGAGGCGATTCGTGACGCCGACGTTGCCATCGCGGCGACGAACGCGCCTCGGCCCGTCATCCACGGAGAGTGGCTGCGAGCGGGTTGTCACATCAACGCGATCGGAGCGAATCGACTCGAGACTCGGGAACTCGATGACGCCGCGGCTCGTCGATGCGCGTTCGTAGCGACCGATTCGATCGAGCAGGCGAAGGAGGAAGGTGGCGACCTTGTCGAACCGATGAAACGCGGCCTGATCACCTGGGACCGCATCCACGAAATCGGCGAAGTCATCGCGGGCAAAGTCGAGGGCCGCACGAACGTCGACGACATCACGTTGTTCAAGTCTCATGGAGTGGCGATCGAGGATGTCGCCGTGGCTGCGTTCGTCTACGAGCGCGCCAGGGACCGCGGAATCGGCAAGCCCGTCTCCTTGTGACAATCATCGCAAAGCAATGGACATCAGGGCACATCGAGCCCCGACAGACTCACGCCCGGGCGCATCCGGTACCCGAAACTACTTCTAGCCCGAAAACCGCGTTCCGGAAACGATGTATAACGTTGCCATCCGTACGAAAGGTAAGGACGACCGGAGGGAGGTGAGAAGCGAATGGATCCAAGAGGATTTATCATGGTGGTCATAGCAGTTATCGTGGGACTCATGATCTGGGCACTCGTAGGCTAGTGACGGACTGCACTGCCTCCATCCTGCCCGGTTCTGTGCGTGCCTTGGACCGCCGGCCGGGAGGCTGCCAGCGGTCGTCGACGGGAGGGCTTCCCAAACAGGCTCGGTCTGTCAGCCGAGCCGCTGCCGAACCGGACACGGTCGACATAGCGTAGTTGGACGACCGCGGGTCTGCAGATCACGAGGCGCGACGAGTGCGAGGGACAACGGCGAAACGATGCGCTTCGCGGATTCATAGACCGAATTTTCACCTTACAAATCAAGGCCGCTCGACGATCATCGATACCGCATTACCGCCGCCGAGGCATAAGGTCGCGAGGCCTCGCTTCGCGTTGCGGTCTTTCATCGCGTACATGAGGGTCGTGAGCACGCGCGCGCCGCTGCAGCCGATCGGGTGGCCGAGCGCGACCGCGCCGCCGTTGACGTTGAACTTGTCGTGCGGGATCCCGAGCTCGCGCATCACCACGAGGCTCGCGGCGGCGTACGCCTCGTTGTGCTCGAACAGGTCGATGTCCTCGACCGAGAAGCCGGTCTGCTTCAGGAGCTTCCGGACGCCGGGGATCGGCGCTTCCATGACCGACTCCGGCTTCACGCCGACCGTGTTGTACGTGACGACGCGGGCGAGCGGCTTCACGCCGTGGCGCTCTGCCGCGGCCTCGGACATCACGACCATCGCCGCCGCCCCGTCGCTTAACTGCGACGCATTCCCGGCCGTCACCTGACCGCCCTCCCGGAACACCGGCGGGAGCCTCGCGAGCTTCTCGAGGGAAGTGTCCGTTCGGATGCCCTCGTCGACTTCGACGCGGTTCGCGCCGGGGACCTCGACGGGGATGATCTGCTCCTTGAACCGGCCTTCCTGGGTCGCGGCGGCCGCGCGCCGCTGGCTCTCGAACGCGAAGCGGTCCATCTCTTCGCGCGTGACGTGGAACTTCTCTGCCACGATCTCGCCCGTGATGCCCATGTGGAACTGGTTGTACGCGTCCCAGAGGCCGTCGCTCACCATCGCGTCGACGAACGGGACGTTGTTGATCCCGGTGCCCCAGCGGGCCTCCTTCACCAGGTATGGGGCTCGGCTCATCGACTCCATCCCGCCCGCGAGGAGGATCTCCGCGGAGCCGGCGCGGATCATGTCCGAGGCGAACATGACCGCCTGCAACCCGGAGCCGCAGACCTTGTTGATCGTCACCGCTCCGACGCGGTCCGGCAGTCCACCGAAGAGTGCGGCTTGCCGCGCCGGGTTCTGCCCGAGGCCTGCCGCGATCACATTGCCCATGAGGACCTCCTCGATGTCCGCGGGCACGAGCCCCGTGCGGTTCACCGCCTCCGCGACGACCGTGCTCCCGAGCCGCACCGCCTCGACGTTCCGGAACGCCCGCCCGTACTTGCCCACCGGGGTCCGACAGGCACCGGCGATCACGACATCGGTCAGGGAGATTCCTCTATGCCAGGCAACGAGTGAGTCGGAGGATATTGAAGGTGTCGTCAAGACGACGGCCGCGCCTACGTGCAGGATGCATGCACGCGCCCGCCTTATCCCGACGGGACGCCGCTCCGCCGACCGACCCGCCTCGGAGAGGCGGGCGAGGTGCGAACGATGGGAAACGGAATCAAACTGGGGCCGCGCGCGATGATCTGCGTGGCGGTCTTGTTGGCGGCGAGCGCGGTGGGCGTCCTGACGCCTACCCTGAGCAACACGGTGTCGAAGGACGTACAGGTGACGGGCTTCGCCGTCACGCTGTCGGTCGACGGCGTCCCCGATTCCGTGGCCCCCGGGGACGTCTTCCGGGTCGTGGCGACGATGGCGAGCAACGCGAACCGGCCCGTCCCGGCGGTCCTGCGGATGGAGGTCCGGAACCCGAACACGACGACGCCGGGCGAGCTGACCGTGTACGCGGGTTGCGGCGCGGAGGAGGTCGTCTCCGGGACGCGGCTGCTCTACTACATCGGCTGGCACGGCCCGCTCCTCGCCCCGAAGGGCGTGGCCTTCGGCGAGGGCACGAGCCTCGCGGACGTGGACCGGGCGATCGGCGCGGCGGAGTACTGGCCCTCCGTGCTCCACGAGATCCAGGATCGGGACCCGGCGGGCTACGAGTCCCTCGTCGACCCCGGACTGAACGCCTCCGCGGGCGTCCGGAATTCCGGATCGGCCCTCCTGAAGGCGCTGAACTACTACGCGATGGTCGGCTCCGGGAATCCGGACAGCTCGAACCTTGCCGACTGGACGCTCACGACGGTCTTCGCCGACCGCTTCGTCGCGTTCGGGGGAGCCCCGCAAGACGGCTTCCTCGTGGAGATCCACCCGCAGTCCCGCGGCAGCTTCGCGTTCAAGTTCTGGGCCGAGCGGCCGGACGGACTCGGGATTCCCCACCACCCCACCTACACCTGCGGGCCGCTGTGACCGTCGGCGGCCCATTTTTATTTTTCAATTGGGATGGAAGTCGAGACGAAAGTTGATGCACCGACGGGCCTTGGCCCGGCCGTGGACTTCCCGACCTTCGAGCACCTGCACTATTACGACCGGGTGCGGGACGTCCGGCTGAACATCTCCTATTCGAACGTGCAGCAATTCACCTTCGGGGAATTCCACCGGGAGCTGCCGAACGACCTCGACCTGAACTGGACGAACACGAACGGCCCGGAGGCGCTCCGGAAGATGATCGCGAGCCGTCACGGGACGCGTGCCGATCGCGTCCTCATGACGACCGGCGCCACCGAGGGCAACTTTCTCGTGAACGCGTCGCTGGTGCGGCCGGGCGACCGGGTCCTCGTCGACTCGCCGACGTACTCGCCGTTGCGGGACGTGCCGACCGGACTCGGTGCGGACGTGATCCGAATTCCGCGAAGCTGCGACGATGGATGGCAGCTCGACCTCGAGCGGTGGAGGGAGGAAGCGAAGCAGGGGGCTCGGTTGCTCGTATTCGCCAACCTGGGCAACCCGACCTCGGCCGCCCTTTCGAAGTCGGAGATCCAGGAACTGGCGGACATCGCCCGAGATTCCGGCGGATACGTGCTCGTCGACGAGACGTTTCGAGAACTCGCGTTTGACAAGACGCCCCCCAGCGCCGCCACGTTCGGTCCCAGGATGATTGCCCTTTCGACGGTGACCAAGGTGTGCGGACTCGGGACGCTCCGATCCGGGTGGGTCGTCGCCGATCCGGACCTATTGGAGCGGTTCGGCCGCCTGAAAGACTACACGTCGGGCGGAAATTCGGCGCTCGGTCAGTTGCTCGCAAGCTGGGCGCTCGAACGATGGGACTTCTTCCTCGATCGAGCGAAGCGCATCTTGACCCGGAACCGCATGCTCGTGAGCGAGGCGCTGGCGGAGATGCCGGCCCTCCAAGGAGATGTTCCGCCGTGGGGTACCGTCCTCTTCCCCCACAGCACGGTCGATGTCCCCGCCCTCGGGGAGACCCTTCAAGGGAAGTTCAAGACCGTGATCGCGCAAGGCCGGTTCTTCGGGCTGGACGATCACTTCCGCCTTGGGTTGGGCGGCGACACGGACGAGTTGCAACAGGGCCTCGAGAACCTTCGGAAGGCACTCCGAGCAGCCTCATAGTCCATCTCATGCACCCGCCGGTCGCGCTCCGACTGTTGACAGCGCTTCGAAGTCGACCTGAGGAATCTTCTTGTCGAAAAAAATACTCTTGTGAGACACGCTCATCGACAGCGCGACGGCCAGGTCCGACTGAATGACCCCGAGATGCCTCGCGGCCGCGGCGACTCGGGTCTGGCAGCGGGTGTCCACGTTGTTCATGCTCGCGAGTTTCGCGGCGGATCCCACCGCAATCCCTAGGTCCACACAGCGAAGCTGGCAAATGGGTCCGAGGAATTCCCAATCCTCGGACTCCTGGACATGATGGGCCGGAGTGGCCCGCAGGAATTCGTTGCAGGTGCCGTAACCGCACGCGCCGCAGTCGTACATCGGCGGGTACCACTTCTCCAGTCCGATGAATAAAATCAGATCGACCTTCTCCGTGGTGTCGGCGTCGCGGAAGAAAATGGGGTTCTTCAGTTTCGTTCCCCGAGCCCGAAGCCATTCCGCGAGGCGGTGGAGCGTTTCCTTGTCCTTGACGATCGTGGTCTCAATGAAGGGCCTGGATCCTTTGAGGAACAGCTGCCCTCCGCTCTTTGGAGCGGTCATCGCGCTGACGGCGCACATCTTCGCGACGTTTTCCACCACTTCTGTGAACATCTCGTTCTGGTCCATCCGTCACCACTCCATCGGTCACTCGTCTTGACATGCCGCCGCCCGGTGGGTGGCAGGCAGGAAGGCGTACACCTTGTTTTCCTGTTGGTCGATCGCCAATGTGTGGGCTCCCTTCTCCGTCGGCACGGTTTCGAGGAGCTTCATGCGCCTCGCGTCGAAGACATCGATCACTCCAGGGTCTCCGACGGCGACGTAGACACGGTTCAGCGCGGCGTTGAAGTAAACAACGTCCGGCGCGCCGCTGAGTTCCCCAACCGACCGGACCTCCCCCGAGTCTACGTCGACCGCGACCAGCTTCCCTCCGTCACAGGCGCAGAAGAGCTGTCTCCCGCGCGGGTCGAGGTCGAGGCCATGGGGTCCCTTGGCGGGAATCTCGTAGGCCTCCCGAGTTCCCGAAGGACTCTTCGCATCGATTCGCACGATGAGCGGCGGATCCGCGATATTCAGGTAGAAAGCAGCCGTCGGCCCGTCGTGCACGGCCCACCGAGGGCGCCCCGGAAGCACCACGGTACCGGTGACGGCCTTCTGGTCGACATCGACCAGCGAAACGGTCGAGGAGTTCCGGACGCCTGCATCGCCAACATTCGCCACGAGTAAGAGACCGCGCGAGGGATCGAAGGCGAGCCCATTGGGGCGAATGCCCACGGCAAGTCTCACCATTTCCTCCCCGCTGTCCGCGGCGAAAATGCTAACCGTGTTCTCTGCACGATTTGCGGCGAACATGAGATTGCGCTCATCCGATACGAGGACGCCCGCGACTCCCTTCAGTCCGGGAATCGACCGGAGGAATCGATTGGAGAGAGAGTCCACGACATCGACACAATCGTTCGAAGTGTGGGCGACGTAGAGCCTGAAGGAAGCACGATGGACCGCGGCATGATCGAAACCGCCATCCTTCGCATGCGCGGGAAGCTCGACATAGCCCAAGAGCCGGAGACCCATCAAGTCGCGTGCTCCAGCTTGGCGTTGCCCTCGACCTTGAGTTTGCAGTACGCATAGAGCGCATCGTACGCGGGGAACTGAAGCCGCATGTTCTCGAAATCGTCCTTCGCATTCGCTCGGAACCCCAGAGCCATCGCCTCGAGCCCCGCACCCTCGGCACGTCGCGTCCGCGGAGCCGCATCCGCCGTGCGCACGATTTCGGCCATGTCGAGGAGCGCCGGATCCGAGAGCTTGTACTTCCTGATGATCGCGTCAAAGCTGCATCGCTCGTCGCCTCCCTCCTTGTAGTGGAACAGCTCGGCGCCGGGACTGTCGTAGGGGATCGCACTCTGTGTCTTCGCGACCTCCAAGACTTTCTCCCGAGGCACGAACAGGAACTCTGCCTTCGGATCGACGAATTTCGTGATGAGCCAGGGACACGCGATTCGATCCACCTTTGCCTTCTCTCGGGTTACCCATTTCATCGAAGCCCTCCCAAATCCGACCACCAAGCAGGCAGCACATCTATGTATATTTTCACGTCCTCGCGGCGCGCGGCGTTCGAAGCATGGTGCTCCGCACGGGGAGATTTGTGGGCCTCGGAGACTGGATCGATCGGGACGGGAAGCTCATCTTCCTCGAGAAGACGGTCCGAACGGTCCCCTACGGCTTCCTCGGAGTCATCTTTGGTGTCTACCTCGCCCAACTCGGCTTCACTCCCGTCGCCATCGGAATCGTCCTGACCGCGACCGTCCTCAGCAGCGCGCTCTACACGCTCGTGATCAGCTTCCTTGCGGATCGTATCGGCCGGAGGAAAACGCTCGTCTTCTTCGCCCTTGCCGATGTCGTGGCGGGTGCCCTCCTCTTTGGCGCGAGGGATTGGTGGGCCCCGGTCTTGGCCGGCATCGTTGGGAACATGACGGTCGGGGCAGGAGAAGTCGGTCCGTTCCTTTCGCTCGAGACGGCGATCCTCCCGCGAACGTGTCACGCCGATCGACGGACCCTTGCGTTCAGCGTGTACAACCTGGTCGGATACGGAGCGTCCTCGGCCGGGGCGCTCCTCGCAGGCCTCCCGAACTACATCGGGTATTCGCCGCTTTTCCTGGGGTACATGATCTCGGGCCTCCTCGGCGCCGCGTTCTACTCCCGCTTGTCGAGCCATGTCGAGCCGGACGCGGGCCGCGCCCGAGGCTCCGCCATATCCCCCCGCGGTCGCCCCATCGTGGTCAAGCTGTCGGCCCTCTTTGCGGTGGACTCGTTCGGCGGCGGGTTCATCGGGCAGAGCCTCCTCTCCTACTACTTCTACCTCCGGTTCGGGCTGGATCTTTCCACGCTCGGGGCCATCTTCTTTGCGACGCAGCTTGTGACCGCGTTGTCCTTCCTCCTGGCCGAGCGGATCGCGCGGAAGGTCGGCTTGTTGCGGACGATGGTCTTCACCCACGTGCCCTCGAACGTGTTGCTCATCGCCGTCGCGTTCGCCCCGACGGCCGCGAGCGCCGTCGCTCTTCTCCTGGGTCGACAGTCGTTGTCGCAGATGGATGTGCCGACGAGGCAATCGTACGTCATGTCAATCGTGGACGAACAAGACCGAACCGCGGCGGCGGGCCTCACGAGCGCAACGCGCACGGTCTCTTCGTCGATCAGTCCATCGCTGGCGGGCTACGCCTTGGCGAACCTCTGGCTCGGGACCCCGCTGGTGGCCGCCGGGTCCCTCAAGTTGGCGTACGACCTGTTGATTTACGGGAACTTTCGCAAGGTCCGGCCTCCAGAGGAGCTCGCGAAGTGACGCCCCGCCGGCCGCATGCCGGAGAAGAGCGGGCACGGAGGGATTCGAACCCCCGTCCTAGGCTCCGAAGGCCCATAGCCTAGTCCAAACTGTCTGAGGCCCGTAAACCCCCATGGGGGGAATACGCCCGCTTGGGGATTTGAACCCCACTCGCCGGGTCCGAAGCCCGGTAGTCTATCCAGGCTAACCTAAGCGGGCGAGCCCCGGATGGCCCCCACCCCTTGATGAGCCTAACCGTCCCGAACTGGTTCGACACGACGGCAAACGTCTGGACTTCGCAAGTGTGAGGACTCCAAGGTGGTTCGTTGCGTCGCGGGAGTGGTAACGACCTGAACCTGTTTGGTGGGCCAGGCGCACCTTTTAGGAGGACTTGAAAATACGTGATACCGGCATGCTCCTCCCGGCTGAGCAGGACGCGAGCCCAACTGTACGAATCTGCACCAATCGATTGAATACGCCGCGGGGTCTAGAGCGGTTTGGGCAAGTATGCGGCCAATCTTCCCCGTCCGAACCGTCATCTACTGCTTGGCAGCGGCGGCGCTTCTGATGTCGATTCCTTTTGCTTGGATCGCGCTCTCAACAGCACCCGGGCTCCGGTACACAATCGACCCATCTGGTTACAACGATTCCGTCCGCATTGCTCCGATTTCCCAGATGTGGATTCCTCGGATTGCCACGGGGCCCCCTCCAGAGAATCTCAGAACAGTCTTCGTCCTGGGCCTGAACGCGACGCACAACATGGGGAACACCTCGTGCGTCCGTCCGGCGAACGCGTCGTGCGCCCCACTCGTGGTCATCCGATCTTTTGATGGTGGAAAGTCATTCCAGACGCTTGAGATCAATAAGACCAACCTACCGGGATGGAGCGTTGAGACAGTTGTGCTTCCCGATGGCACCTTGGTTATGGCATCGTGGGGACCCTGGATCCTCGTCTCGACGGATAGCGGGGCGACATGGAATGTGACTGCGGCGTTGGGAGACGCCGCTTCTCCAACGTCCCTCGCCCGCGATCCCGTTACGGGCACGCTCTATGCCGTATGGGCTCCTTACACGGTATGGGAAATTGTAGAGGGGCCGATCCTCATGAGCGCGTCGCACGACGGAGGATCGCACTGGTCCACTCCGGTAGAAATCCTGCCCGCCACCCCGGGCGGGTTGTACCCGGAAGTAACGGCGTACAACAACCAGGTGGTGGTTGCACTGAGTTACAATGTTGTGCCAAAGTACATCGCCGCAATCATCTCTCACGATGGCGGAGCGAGCTGGTCGAACGCCACGAACCTGTCGGCGGCGGACGTCGGTTATCAAATGCCGTCTGTCGCCGTGTCGTCCCAAGGAATCTTCGCGGTGACTTGGAGCCAACTCGGGGGGATTGTCGTCTCGGTTTCGCGAGACAACGGTTGGACCTGGGGCTCGCCTATCGTCGTCGCGCCAGTTCCTGGCGGGGGCTTCGGTCATTCCGCGGTCTTTGACGACCTAGGGCGTCTGTACATCGCGTGGACGACGCCGGCTGCCTATTCCACGAACGCGACTCTCTACGTCGCCGTCTCCAATCGATCCCTGGACCGCTTCAACGCGTCGACGTTCTCGATCAGCTTCCACTCCCCTCTTCCGACGGGCGTCTGGTATCAAGAGAATCTCGCCGCAGCCGGAGACCAGAACGTCTTCCTTGCTTGGGAGTCGGGCGATCCATCGACACCCGATGCTCCCGGGAACGGCATCTTTGTCCGATCCGTGACCGGCGCGATCCGAGGCGAAATTGCCATCAAGGGCACTCTCCCCGCACGCTCTCTAACGGTGGAATTGCGGGACCTCGCGACCGGGGCAACAGTGCGAGAGACGACCTGGGACGGCACCCCAGTAGTCTTTGCAGGGCTGGCTCCGGATAATTATGGCCTCGTGCTGCAGGCGGGCAACTCGTCAACCGGTTATGGCCAGCTTCCGGTGCAGGCTTGGGGCCTTACGAATTTCACAATCGATGTAGGTCCTCCCTCACCTTCTCCCGCGCTTCCGTTGGTTTCGGTCGCGGCCACCGTCGCCGGCATCTTCCTGTTCGGGGCTGTCCTATCTGCGATCCAGTACACTCGTTTAGCCAAGGAAAAAGTGCTTCAGAAGAAAGTGCGTGCCCTGATTTACGAGTACGTCCGGGACAATCCGGGGTCGTCCTTCTCGGTGATCCGGAACGCCGTCGGCCTCGAAAATGGCGTGGCGACTTACCACCTTGCGGTCTTGGAAAACCAAGGACTGGTCCGGTCCAAGGTCCATCGGCGGCATCGTTGGTACTACCCGGACGGGGACGCGTCACTATGGAAGGATGTGCCTCTGAGCGCGTTGCAGCGGTCAATCTTGGGAGCCGTCCAGGGGTCTCCCGGAGCTGGGGTGCGGGAGATCGCCCGGTTGACGGGGCACCGCGCGTCCTCGGTTGCGTACACCCTCCAAGGCCTCGTCCGCGAGGGGATTCTACGCCAAGAACGCCTCCGCCGCTACGTTCGCTACTTTCCGACCGAGTAACCCCGGTTTGGGCTGGTGTGCGACAGCGCGTGAGCGGCATCCGGAGCTTGAGACCGTCTAAGTCGGGCGTGTCCCACTGCAAGAACTGGCCGCGCGGCCACTAAGCGTATTTAAAGGACGTCCAGTGCCCGTCACATGGAGGAGATGTCGGCAAGTCCAAACTAGCCGACGTGCCCGGCGGTCGAACCGTCGCCGTTGATAAAAGGGTTCCTCACATCTTGGTTAGCGGGAGGCAAGTCACTCGCCGATGTGCCCGCGGTACGTCGCGGCGTCCATCAGCGAGTTCGCCTGCGACGGCCCCGCGGCCTCGAGGACGACCATCCAGCCCTCCCCGTACGGGTCCTTGTTCACGAGCTCCGGCTTGTCCGCAAGGGCCTGGTTCACGTCGATGACCTTGCCACTGATCGGCGCGAAGATCTCGCTCACGGCCTTCACGGACTCGACCGTGCCGAGGGGGTCCCCCTGTTTGATCGCTTTCCCGACCGGAGGCAACTCGACGTAGACCACATCCGTCAGCTGGTCCTGCGCGTAGTCGGTGATGCCGACGCGGGCGCGGTTCCCTTCGAATCTCGCCCACTCGTGGTCCTTCGTGTAGCGAAGCGTCTCCGGGACGTTGGACAAATCGAACCCCGCCGGACCGCCTCGATGCGGCCGTGCGGATATGAGGGTTTCGAAGGGTTCAGCGGCCTTTCCAGTTCGCGCCCCACGCCTGGTGGACGAAAATCTCCTGGCTGTGGATCTTGTGAATGCGGTGCGCGACGAGGAGGAGGACGAAGAGCGCGATCCCGCCGACCGTTAGGAGGAGGTACACAGGATTGTGCACGATCGTGTCGAGGAACGCTCCGACCGAACCGACAAGGTCAGCCATGTTTCGTCGCCACCGCAAAATCGTTCCCAGAGGCCCGGAAAAACCTTTCTCCGTGAAGCCGGGATTCGATAATTAATCGCTCGAGCTCGCCCTCGGAGAAGAGATGATAGAACCGCGGCACCTCGGTGCCGTCGGGAAGGTGCCACGGGACTTCGACGTCATCGTCCTCGGATCGCACGCCAACGACGTCGCGCAAGTACGGATTGTCTCTCGCCCAGACGCTGACGAACGCGCGTCCGGAAGGGCGCAACACGCGACGCACCTCCGCGAGGGACGCGAGGCGATCGTCGCGCGACGGGAGGTGATGGAGGACTGCAACGCACAGTGCCGCGTCGAAGGTCGAATCCCGAACGGGCAAGGAGGTCGCGTCTCCGACGACCCACTCCACGGGATCGCGAATCCTCGATGCCGGAGCGTCGCGGCCGATCGCGAGCAACGGCCGACAGAGATCGACGCCGACGACCCGATGGCCCGCGCGGGCCGCCGGCTTCGCATGCCGACCGTGGCCGCATCCGACGTCGAGGATCGCCGACCTTGCGGGCAGCGTCGCGATGAACTCGAGGACCTCCGGCCAGGGACGCGTCCGAGATGACGCGTAGGACGACGCGATCCGATCGTAGGTGTCGCGCACGGACGCCTTCGAACGGCGCATCGACCGAAAGGGAAAGCCCCGCGAAATAAAGGCTCGCTCAGGATTCGAGCGACGCCCGCTGCGTCTCCCGCACCGCGCGCTCGCGAATTTCGGCGAGGGCCGGCAGCGAGGCCGTCGTGCGCCCGCGGTCCAGGTACTGGACGTACGCCGACGCCATCTTCGAGCCGCAAACGGGGCACGTCTTCGCGGCGACTTCGTACGTGCCGTCTTTCGGACAACGCTGGAGGTCTTTCCGACCGCCGAACTTCCCGCGCTTTGCGCTCGGCGTGCCGTCGACCTGGACGATGTCCATCGCGAAGTCGATCGTCGGCGCGTTGCTCAGGCTCGTGCCCACGCCGAATCCGTCCACGCCTGCCTCGAGCAAGGCAGGGATCGATTTCTCGTCGACCGACCCGGAGACGAAGATCTTGACGTCCTCGTGGCCGCGCAGGTCGAGCTCCCAACGGACCTCGCGGACGATCGCCGCGAAGTTCCCCCGCCGCGACGCCGGCGTGTCGAGCCGCACGCCCGCAAGATCGGGGATCGCCTCGACGGCCATGAGCGCCTCCGTCTTCTCGTCGTAGTACGTGTCGACGAGGGCGATGCGGGGGATTTTCGCCTCGAGGTACTTGTGGACCGCTGCGAACGCCTCCCGCGGACCGCCCATCACGATGACGAGGGCGTGGGGCATCGTTCCCACCGCGGGCGCGCCGAGGAGATCGGCGCCGAGGGGCGTCGTGATCGCATCAAGACCGCCGACCGTCACGGACCGCTCGATCAGCGGCGCGATCCCCGGATGCATGCGGCGCACGCCGAAGGAGAGGACTTGCTTGCCATCCGCGAGCTTTCGGATGCGCGCGGCCTTCGTCGCGATGCCGCTCGCCTGGCAGATCATCCCGAGGACCGGCGTCTCGTACATCGCCCAGTCGCCGTACGCTCCCTCGACGATCATCACCGGGGCCGGAATGCCCCGTGGCGTCTTCGCCGGGAAGACGCTTCCCTCCGGGAGCGCCCAGAGGCTGACCGCCTTGCCTTCGAGGAGATGCACGACCTCCTCGAGGCTGCAGAAGATCCCCCACGGCCATCCGTTCGGCAAGGCGCCCGTCGTCACTTCCGCGACGACGTTCACCCGGTCCCGGCCCGCTTTCTTCAGGATGTCGAGGGTCCGCACGAAGTAGATGTCCGTCGTCCGGCCCGCTCGAATCTCGTCCGCCGTGGCGATGTAGAAGTCACGGCCGGACGCGGGCTTGGGCATCGGTCCCATCGCGGCTACTTTCTGTGCGTATTAGAGCCTTTGGTCGTCGCCCTCATCCTTGCTCCGTAGGCGGCGAGAATCTCCGCGGCGCGCACGACGTCCGCCAGAGCGACGCGTTCGTCGGGGACGTGGATCCGTTCCGTTTCGCCCGGGCCAAAGACGGCGCACCGAGGGTTCTCTTGTCCGTAATAGGCCATCTCCGTGCCGTATGTGACAGCGGCGACCTCCGTCCCGGCGAGATCTCGCAGGAGTCGCACGTGCCCGGCGTCCGTCGGCACCGCGAAGGCGGGAACCTCGTGGAACAACTCGAGGGACACGTCCTCCTTCGCCGTCGCGAAGGCGTCGCGGAGGAGCACCTCGACGTCGTCCTTCGTCATCCCCGGAGGATACCGGCAGTCGAGGTCCGCGCTACACGCGTCCGCGACGACGTTCGCTTTCGTGCCGCCGTGGATCGCGCCCACGCTGACGGTCACCTCGGTGTGAACGTCCTTCGGTCGGCCGTACCGCTCGAGTTGGAGCAGCACCCGGGCCATCCGGTGGATCGCGTTGTCCCCGAGATGCGGCATGCTCCCGTGCGCGCCCCGCCCTCTCGTGGTCGCGCGGAACCAGAGGAGTCCTTTCTCGGACGTGATGACCCGCAACGCCGACGGCTCCGCGACAACGACCGCGGCGGCGGTCTTGACTTCCTCGGACGACGCGAGCTTCATCGCCCCGTTCATTGTCGTCTCCTCGTCGGTCGTGAAGACGAGGGAGAAAGGGACGTTCTCGTCCAACAGGGCGCGGGCGGCGGCCAACGCCGCGGCGCATCCCGCTTTCATGTCTGCGGTCCCCCGGCCGTAGAGGAAATCGCCTTCCCAGCTTCCCGGGGCGTGCGTCCAACCGGATCCCATCGGCACGGTGTCGAGGTGGCCGTTCAGGAGGACCCCGCCCGATCCCGAAGATGCGACGACCGCATGGATGTCCGGATGGACGACCGGGCGGAGGCCGAGGTCCTCGATCGCCGCCTCGGCGGCCTTCAGGATCGGCGACATGTCCGACTCCGGGGTCGAGGGGATCCGCACGAACTCCTCGAGGGTCGAGCGGGCGTACTCGCGGACGTTCATGCGTTCCTCCGGTCGAGCTCGTTGTGGACGATTGCGATCGCCTGGTCCGCGTGGAGGGGGAGGGGCCCTACGTTCACGACGAGGGCTCCTCGCTCCCGGACAATGCGTTTCTCGTCCGCCGAGAGGTCCTGGTTATCCGAGAGGAGGAACGTCGCGTCCGTCGGGAGGTCCGTCTTGCGGATGTCCGTGCCGTCCTCCCGCAACTCGACGAACGTCGGGCCCAGACGGTCGAGGGAATCCTCGAGCGTCGCGCGCGACGCGAGCACGCCGGGTGCCACCTCTCGTTCCACGCGAGACGGGTTCGCGAGCGCCGCGCGGACGAGCGCGGCGTTGCTGCGGATGTCCGGCTGGTAGCTGCGGAGCCGGTGTCCGATCAGCCGGACGAGCCGCGGCGGATCCGGAGGGCCTAGGAGCAGGAGCGCGGCCTCCGCCTCCCGACGGATGCCGTGGGCGAGGAGGAGGGCCGCGTTGGCTGCATGGAGGAGAATGTCCATCCGTCCGGCGGTTCCCGCCAGGTCGTCCAGGGAGAACGTGGGCGAGGTCGACGCTCGATGCCCCACAATCAGGAACCGCCGCACTCCCGAGCGATTATTCCCAAGGGCTTAAGGCCTCCGCGCAGGAAAATCCCGGCCAGGGGTACGGCCCGGCACGAATACTTGACAAAGTCAACTAATTATACGATCGCGCCAATTCCCACCCGAACGAAATGGTCGCGAGAAGCGTCCGTCAGCGGGTGGCCGAAACGCGCGGGTTCAATCGGTTCTACACGAAACAAATCGGCGTCCTGCAGGAAGCGTTCCTGCGGAGCCCGTTCTCCCTTACGGAGGCTCGCGTGGTCTACGAACTCGCGCAGCATGACGAGACGACGGCGACGGAACTCCGATCTGAACTAGGCATCGACGCGGGCTACCTGAGCCGGATCCTGAAACAATTCCAGGCTCGCGGCCTCCTCCGGACCAGGCGGTCCCGGACGGACGGGCGCCAGGTCCGGCTCGCCCTCTCGGAGCAGGGACGGGACGCGTTCACCATGCTGAACGAACGATCCGACGAGGAGATCGGCGCGATGCTGGGCCGGCTGTCGGCCGCCGAGCAAACGCGCCTCCTCCGGGCGATGCGCACGATCACAGGCCTCTTGGACGCGCCGCGGGGACGGAAGCCCGCGCTGCTGCTCCGACGGCCGAGGCCGGGGGACATGGGCTGGGTCGTCCACCGCCACGGCGCGCTGTATTGGGAGGAGTACGGGTGGGACGCACGGTTCGAGGCGCTCGTCGCGAGCATCGTCGCCGAGTTCGTCCAGCGCTTCGACCCGAAGCGGGAACGGTGCTGGATCGCCGAGCTCGGCGGCGAGATCGTCGGCTGCGTGTTCCTCGTCAAGAAGACCGCCACGGTCGCGAAGTTGCGACTCCTCCTCGTCGAGCCGAGGGCGCGCGGCTTCGGCATCGGAAACCGGCTCGTGAACGAATGCATCCGCTTCGCGCGGCGCGCGGGCTACCGGAAAGTTACCTTGTGGACGAACGACGTGCTGGTGGCGGCTCGACACATCTACGAGCGCGCCGGGTTCCGCCTCGTCGACGAGGAGCGCCATCGGAGCTATGGCAAGGACCTCGTCGGCCAAACGAGGGAGCTGACCCTGTGATGGCAGAGCGCGGTCATTCGGATCGCGCCGACTTCACGGCGTCGACGAGCGCCTTCCGGTGGAACGGGACGAGCGGAGTCGCCGGCGCGTCCTCCAAGCGCACCCACCGGGCCTCCACGCCGCGGCGGATCGAACCGATCGCCGCACAGGAGTAGATCGCCCCGCGCCACCTCCGGTGCGAGAACGTGTGCGATACCGGCGCGAACCTCGAATCGACGCGGACCCGGAGTCCGGCCTGGTCCCGGATCAGCGCTCGGAGCGCCCGTCGTTCGTCCATCGCCCCGGGCATCTCCCCGCCCGGCAGCGCCCACAGCCCGGCGAGCAGTCCCTTCTCCGGGCGACGGACGAGGAGGACGCGGTCCCTGCGACGCACGAGGCCGAACACGACCGGAACCGTCCGGGGCGGTCGGGGAGCGCCCGACACGGGGAGCTCCCGCTCCTCGCCCGCAAGCCGCGCGAGGCAGAGGATTTCGACGGGACACCGGTCGCACGCGGGCGACGTGGGCGTGCAGACGGTCGCGCCGAGTTCCATCATCGCCTGGTTGAACGCCCCGGGCCGTTCAGGCGGGACGAGCTGGGATGCGATCTCGGCGATCCTCCGCCGGGCGACCGCCTTCGACACGTCCTCCCGGATCCGGAAGAGCCGGGCGATTACGCGCGTTACGTTCCCGTCGATCGCGGCGACCGGGATCCCGAAGGCGATGCTCGCGATCGCGCCGGCCGTGTACGGTCCGATTCCCGGCAGCGATTCGAGCTCCTCGACCGATCGCGGGATCTGTCCGCGGTGACGCTCCACGATTGAGCGAGCGGCGGCGTGCAGGTTCCGCGCGCGGCCGTAGAAGCCCAGGCCCTCCCACACCCTGAGGACATCGTCGAGGGACGCGGCCGCGAGTTCCTGCACGGTCGGGAAGCGCGCGAGGAACCGCTCGTAGTACGGAGTCCCCGAGACGATGCGCGTCCGCTGCAGGAGGTATTCGGCCACGAGGATCCGATACGGGTCCCGCGTGCGCCGCCACGGGAGGTCCCGCCGGTTCGCGTCATACCACGATAGGAGGCGCCTCCGGACCTCGGGCACGGAGGGCTCACCCATCCGCCGGGCGATGCGGCGGCGGATACATCAGTGATTCGGGCCAAGAGCCGGGTCCACCGGGCGGCGTCGCGTTAACCTTAAACAAGGTTGACTTTGAGCGGACCAGGCGCTCGCCGGGCCGGTCCCCCCGACCCCCTCACTTGAAAATCTCGCCCGTCTCGCGGCTCCAGAACACGAGATCGAGCGCCGCCATCGGGATGCCGACGTCGCGGGCGAACCGCTCCATGCGCGTCTCGATCTCGAGGTAGCGCTTGGCCGTCAGCGTGCGCGGCATGCGTCGGATGACGCCGTGGCGGATGAGGTTCCTCAGGATGTGGCGGTCCAAGATCGCGAGATCCTCGCCGTGCCCCGTGTTCCGCAAGAAGTGACTCGCCTCCTTGAGACCGACACCGTCGACCTCCCGCACGAGCCAGGCGCGGGCGTCTTTCGAGGAGGCGAACGAACCCAACGTTGCCGAGAGGCGGCCATCGCCTTCGACCGAGAAACGTTCGCGCGCGCGGACGATGAAGGCGGCCTTGTGATTGTGGAAGCGCGTTCGGTGGCGGAGGAAGGAGGCGAGGTCCGAGGGCCGACCCGACCATAGCAGATTCGCGTCCCGGAGCCCCGCGACGGCGGCATCGGACCGGCGCGCCCCCGTCTGGACGGCGAGGATGCAGAAACACAGCTCCTCGAACAGGCGCTCTTCTTGGGTGCGGCCGAAGCGGCGGAAGTCCTCGAGGCGCCTCTCGATGTCCGAGCGCTTCGACTCGTACTCGGTCCGTAGGGCATCGACACCGCGGTAGCGGGGCGTCAACGGACCGGAGGAACATGCGTTCGCGCCATAAGTTTGTGGCTGCCCTGGGCCCGGTAGCGAACGGAATGGCGTCGATCCGGAAACGCGAGCGAGGGAGCCGCCACACGTTTAAATAACGGAGCCCGCTACGAGGCGACCATGTCACTCCTGTACTCGTTGGCCCGATGGCTCGACCGCGTTTCCCCGGCCCCGATCGCGTATGCGCATTGCGACATCCCGTGCGGCATCTACGATCCGCACCATGCGCAGCTCGCCGCGCACACCGTCATCCGGATGAACCTGCTGATCAGCGAGCTGCCGAAGCCGTTCCCAGGCGACTCCGCCCAGATGGTGCAGGACTACAACAACAAGATGGCGCGGTACATCGCGACGAAAGAACAGCACGCCGAGATCGCGAAGAGCGAGCTCCGCATCCTGTGGGCGGACTACTTCAAGCCGGAGCACCTGAAGACGTTCCCGGAGCTCCACGACCTCTTCTGGAAGGCGCTGAAGACCGCGTCGAAGGCGCGACAAGAGATCAACCTGCAAGCCGCGGAGGACCTCCTCAAGGCGACGAACGACATCGCGTCGGTTTTCTGGAAGACGAAAGGCGTCGAGACGGTCACGACGAAGGCGCCGTATCCGACCGAACGGATGACGGTTTACCCGAAGTTCAAGTGACGCGTCCGCAATGCTCCCGCTTGGCCGCTTCCGCGTCGAGGACGACAGCATGCGGCCGACGCTCGAGCCCGGGGACTTCGTCCTCGTGAATCGGTGGGCGTATCGATTCCGGAAGCCCGCAGAAGGAGACGTCGTCGTCTTGCGGAGCCCGGAGGGGCCCAATTTCCTCATCAAGCGCATCGCGAACGTCGTGGACGCCACGAAGGTCTTCGTCGTCGGCGACAATCCGCAAGGGAGCCGCGACAGCCGCCACTTCGGCCCCGTCGACCGACGTGCCCTGCTCGGGAAGGTGTGGCTCACAGCGAGGCCCTGACGCAGCGCTTCACGTCGCCTCTCGCGGCGACGGACCCTTGAGGATCCTCGCCGTCCACACGAGCCACGGGATCGAGAGGAGCTGGGCCGCGATCGAGAAGGCGACGAGGGCCGGCAGGGAGACGTCGTAGAGGACGCCCATCACCGCGCTCCCGGCGAACCAGACGATGCCGTATCCCGTGTTGAAGACGCCGAACGCGCTCCCGCGACGTTGCGGGGAGACCATCCCCGCGACCGCCGCACGCATGATCGACTCCTGGGCCCCCAAGCCGACGCCCCAGAGCGCCGAACCGATCAGCGCGAAGGTGAAATCCCCCAGGAAGACGAGGGGCGCGAATCCGAACGACACGACGACGGCGACGAGGAGGACCGCCACGCCCAAGCGGTCGAAGAGGCGCCCGAAGACGAGGGCCGCGAGCGCGTCGACGCCCATCGCGACGGCATAGAAGATCGGGATGAGGACCGGCGCGACGATCCCCGCCTGCCCGAAGTGGAACGAAATCAGGGCGAAGTCGGCGAAGCCGGCCGCGAGGAACGCGACGCCCGCGAGGTAGATCCAATAGGCCCGTGGAAAGCCTTCCGTCTCCAGCGGGGCGGACACGGGTTCCAGCTCCCGCGGCCGCGGATACAGGAAGCGCGCCGTCGCGAGGACCGCGAGGGCGAGGACAGCGGGAAGGAGGAGGATCGCGAAGCCGGTCGGATAGCCTTGTCCGAGGAACAGGACGACCGCGACCACGATCGGGCCGAGCATCGCGCCGATCTGGTCCATCGCTTCGTGGACACCGAACCCCCACCCATGGCCGACCTCCTTCGTCGCGTGGGAGAGCATCGCGTCCCGTGCGGGGGTCCGGACGCCCTTTCCGAACCGCTCCAGGATGATCAGCGTGGCTGCGAGGGGCCAATTCCCCGCCAGGGCGAGCGCGGGGACCGCGAGGAGATTGATCGTATACCCGACGAACGTGATCGGCCAGTACTGCGCGCTCCGATCGCTCAGGTATCCGGAAACGATCCGGACGCCATAGCCGATGAGTTCGCCCGCGCCCGCGACGAGCCCGACGATCGTACCCGTGGCGCCCAGCAGGCCCAGGTAGGGACCGACGATGCTGCGCGATCCCTCGTACGTCGTGTCGGCGAAGAGGCTCACGAGGCCGACGAGGAGGACGAACCGCATCGCGGTCTTCCTCGAAACCCCCAAGGCGCACGTCCCCCGATTTTCCGGGGAATGTGCGAACCCGCAAAAAGGCGTTGGCTTCGACGCTCGTGCCGGACGACGCGCTCAGTCCCACTTCTCGAAGCGCACGTGGGCGAAGCCGAGGCGCACGCAGAGGTTCCTCACGTCCTCGACCATGTCGTGCAGCCCGCAGATGAACACCTGCTTGTTGCCGTGCTCCGTGAGTTCGTTCTCGAGGATCTTCTGCACGTAGCCCACGCGGCCTTTCCAGTCCGGCGTCTCGGGCCGCGAGATCGTCGGGTAGAAGTGGAAGTTCGGGTGCTGCCTCTCCCAGGTCTCGAGCAGGTCGCGGTAGATCAGATCGTGCACGTACCGCACACCGAAGACCAGGTGGAACTCCCGCCCGTCGTCCAGGCCTTGGTCCCAGATGTGGCCAAGCATCGCGATGAACGGCGCCACGCCGGTACCGGTGCAGACGAACACGGTGTCATAGGGGATCGGCTCCGCCATCACGAACCGGCCGAGCGGTCCAATCGACGGGAGCTTCGTCCCGGGGGCGACGTGGTGGAGGTAGTTCGACATGAAGCCGCCCTCGACGACCTTGATGCACAGCTCGAGGTACGCCTTGTTCTCCGGCCACGAGGCGATCGAGTACGGGCGGGAGATCCGCTTGCCCTCTTTCTCGGCGAAGATCGAGATGAACTGGCCCGGCTCGAAGTCGAACAAGGCCTCGTTCTCGAACGTGAAGCGAATGAGGTAGGTCTCCGGATACTTCGGCGCGATGTCGAAAACCTCCTTCACGATCGCGGTGTGTTTGCCGGATCGGAACTTCACGGGGGGCTCGCGGACGATCGGTTTCTGGACCGTCACGACCTTCGGTGGCACGGCCTCCCGAATCATTGTAATGTAGGGACTTCCAAGACCGATTTAAACGTTCCGTCCAGAGTAGCGTCGCGTGCGAACCGCAATTCCGCACATCCAGAAATTCGGCGG